>JAABSF010000707.1 GCA_011390535.1 Deltaproteobacteria bacterium
CGAGCAGTTTTACAGTTCCCTTTTTATCCACCAGTATATTTGAGGGTTTGATATCGCGGTGAACGATGAGCCTCTGATGGGCGTAGCTTACAGCTTCACAAACCTGTATGAACAGTTCCAGACGCTGCTCTATCGACAGATTTTGATGAGCACACCATTTGTCAATACTCTGTCCGTCAATATATTCCATGATAAAGTAGGGCCGGCCGTTCGAATGCACCCCCGCATCGAGAAGCCTGCAGATGTGAGGGTGATCCAGGCTTGCCAGAATTTTCTGTTCTGCCCTCATTCGGCTGTAAAGCTCTTTGCCCGGCGCAAACCCATGCAGAAATTTTATCGCTACTTGGCGTGAAAAGCTGCCATCAGCACGTTCGGCAAGGTACACCGTACTCATGCCGCCTTTGCCGACCTGCCGGATAATTTTCCACGAACCTACTCTCTCATCCGGGAAGGAGATGATATCATCAAAAACAGGATGTTCAAGAAAGAGGCCGGATTCAAAGTGAGAGTCCAGAAGCTGCTTCACGGTAGCGGCTGAATCGGGGTTTTCATCCGTAAGTTTTTGTAAAAATGCGCCTCTTTCTTCAGGGGTGAGTTTTAGCGCCTCATGGAAATCGTTCTCAATTTTTTCCCACTGTTCTGTTTGCATAGATCGTGACAGTAATAATGTTATCTCAATGGTTCAGATTGCTTTCTCAATCGAAAGATATGGATGGCTGCAATCTGCCCGTTGTTATATATGCAATAATTGACCGGGAATTGGATCAGAAGCATTCCATAAAAAAATTCCAATCGCTCATTACAATCATTTATTTGTCGGACTGACGCATCTGGTTATAAAGCCAGGCTTTTGCAATCGTCCAGTCGCGCTTTACCGTTGCCGGCGATATATCCAGAATCACTGCGGTCTCTTCGATATTGTACCCTGCAAAATAGCGACACTCAATAACACGTGCCTGCCGTTCATTGAGCTTTTCGAGCTGTTCCAGGGCTTCGTCGAGAGCTACAATTTCGTTGGCTTTCTCCTCGGTTAAATAGATCCCTTCCTCAAACTCTGCCGGCAACTGTTTGCCGCCCCTTTTTTTCCGGCTTTTCATTTTTGCGTAGTTCACCAAAATCTGTCGCATGGCACGGGCGGCAATTCCAAAAAAGTGGTGGCGCCCGTCCCACTCCCCTTCAGGCGGATGCTTAACCAGCTTGATGTAGGCTTCATGAACCAGAGCCGTGGTGTTCAGGGTGTGTCCGCGACGCTCTTTACGAAGCTCGCGCTGTGCCATTACTCTGAGCTCGTCATACACATGCGGCCAGATTTTATCGATAGCCTCAGAGTTCTCAGTAACAGAATTTAGTAACTGAGTCAGTTTTAAAGGTTGCTCAGCCATAACGTAGTTGTGTCTTTTAAGGAGTAACTGCTCTTATAATACAAAAAGAGTTGGAAACAGGGTAAAATCACCGAAAATTAAGTTTTCTTATTTTGAGCTGATTTAATGATGAATAGTGTATGGATACGTACCGCCACGGCTGAGAATTCCGAACGGAGTTTCATTGGCGATACTGCTGAACCAGTCGGTTCCGGGACCCTGGCCCGATTCAGGGGCTGTCCAAAAAGGTCGTCTGGCATGCACAACGATTAAAAAGTTTAGGATCCGTGCTTCGATTAACCCTTGACGAAGACATCACTTTGGGAGTTTACCTCTCTATATAAACAGAGAGGGATATAATACCTAAATTATTTAAGCTTATTTCTGGCATCCACTTAATGGACTGCCTCAAGAGACCAACATTGTTATTTGAACCAGAGAGCAGCGGAGAAATCCTGTGGATGCGGGGCAGGGAGCTTGGGGTCGTACCACGGGTCGCCGACCCGTGAACTGTGTGCGTTAATTTATTTTTGATTGAGTGGAAGACTTAAAATGAGATGTCTCGACTCGCTCCGAAAAGCACGGAGCTCCCTCGACATGACAGGTGTTGCCTGTGTGGCCCCCGGCGTTTCAGGCCCACTGCTAAGAACGCCGTTTCCGATTACGCCGTGTTCACATTTCTGCCCAGTAGCGGCGTGAGACAGAACCAGATTCGAGCTGCACTCTTTATACGCCGCCTTTCCCCATCGCCGACCTTGTCATTTCGACCGGATCCCGACAGCTGTCGGGAGGAGTGGAGAAATCCCGAGGTGGCAGAGGT
>JAABSF010000708.1 GCA_011390535.1 Deltaproteobacteria bacterium
GTGTGCTCTTCCGATCTAGAGAGCGCAAAAGGCCAGGATCGACTTGTCTAAGGCGCTCTTGAAGATTCGCAATGCAAAAGCCGAAGTGGCCCGGTTGCTCAAAGAAGGGAGATACCGAGCCGGTGCAGCAGAAACCCAACAGCGCATGTCCTTGTTTCATGATATATGGAAGGACCTGTGGGCGGGAACGGAGGCCTCATACAAAGGAAAAGTGGAAACCTATCGTCGCAAGATGCGGCTCGCTCAGCGTATGTTGTACCTGAGCGTTCGCGCGGTGGAATACGAACTACAGGTCCCGAGAGGAACTCTTAGACGTTCCGTGCTCCAAGCACGCACACCGGCCGACATGGATCAAATCGTTACACAGCTTGAAGCGATCATCGGTTCAGGCAATATCGGTGGGCAGACCCCCGGTAACCGTCATGTGGAGTTCAGTTTGAGAAATACACTGCTTCAG
The DNA here is from genome assembly GCA_011390535.1 of Deltaproteobacteria bacterium. GTDB lineage: Bacteria > Myxococcota_A > Polyangia > HGW-17 > SLPX01 > SLPX01. Next base: position 458 of record JAABSF010000708.1, read on the forward strand.
CTAGCCGATCGGTCCGATCTGCCGGATGGCTTGAACACCATGACCGATATAGAACGGTTCCGTGCCATACTGACCTCGCCGCGATTCGCCCACTACGATGCCGATGGCGTCTACAAAGGCCAGCTTATACCGTTTTCGGTAGTGCCCATGGGAACACTAGGCATCGGAGACCCGGGGAGCGTGGCACTGCTCACCGGGCACGAATGTGCCGAGCGCACCTGGTCGATTGCCTTATCTTTGCAGGGCACCGGTCTCACCGATTATAACAACACTCATCTGCAGCTCGGTGTTTTGCACAAAAATGATTTCTATTCTCAGTGGTGTCTTCCACCATCTGATGAGCAAGGCGAAATGCAGATTGCTTCGGTACGACCGTCCCGCAACTTGTTTCTGGATCCTGTCTGGGGCGGTGATTTCGGTACCGCGAATCCCAGCGACAGCGACTACGTTATCTCCCTGGTGGATAGCTATTTTAATGTATCCTGGGAGGATTTTTCCAGTCCGGAGTACACCGCGGGATCCGACACCGCCTTGGCATGTCGCGGCCTCTATGGTGAATACGCTATCTTTATACCCGCACAGATCCTCAACATTGAATACTCCGACGGCCTGTCCCTTCTCAATGTCGACGACATCTGGATTCGTTTCGACTACGTCTCCGCCGCCAAGCAGTGGCAATAACTTAACTTCTCAGCACCAGCCGGTTTGCGTTCACTCAACAACCCTACCAGGGAAACGCAGTTCACTGGGACGGGAAAAGTGATAAGCAAAGCGATGGGACAATTCACCCCGTCACCTATGAGTACTTGCTTTTAACTTGTTTTTGATTTCTTATTAAAGGAGTCTTTTTGTTTTTTTGGTGTTTATCGCAGTTTTCATGTTGGCAGTGAAAAACATTTTAAGAAAAAGCTGTAGACAATAGTGAGCGGCCTAATGCCGGCATCTAGTAGGAGCAACATTTTATGGAAGTATTGTACTGGATAGGTGGTTTTATAGGTGGCATTATTGTCATCAGCTTGGTGGTCCGAGCCATCACCCGCATGATCAACAACGGAAAATGCCGAAAGGGATGGGAACCTTTTGCTCAGGCTCACGGGTTGAGCCTTGACAGGGGAGGTGTCTGGAAGGGACCGAGCATGAGAGGTCGATGGAAGGACCACGAGGTGGAGGTGTCTCTAGAGCGCATAACCATCCCCTACGAAGGCGGAACCGAGCGGACTGTGTTTCGTGCTTTTTTGCCCAGCCCTATCCAGTCGGGGTTGGCCATAGGTCACCGAAGCACGAAGAGATTTCTCTCAAAGAGATTAAAAGACGGTCGTTTCGTGAAGACGGGCAACCCAGCCTATGACGGTTACCTCAAGGTTCGCACGAATGACCCAAATCGCGTAAAGGTGTTGTTTCAAAAAGAAGGGGGCGGGGAATTCTTTTCTCATTTTGTGGCGGGGCGGAGCTTAGCCATGGCCACATCAAAAGGGGTGGAGTTTGCCTATGATCAGATGGAGTTGGGAGAAAAACGCCTAGAGGTCGGGTTGGACACCGTCACCGACGCGGTAGTGAAATATCAGACCCTTTTAGATTAATCTCAAAGGCGTCAGGTGTTAGCAATTCAAAAATCTCACAATACAAGTCGCATGCACGGGACAATTATAATGAAGATGATGGTCTTTGTGACAATTGCCTGAAGGTGTTATGCAATGGGGTCGTTTGTGTGTT
>JAABSF010000709.1 GCA_011390535.1 Deltaproteobacteria bacterium
CGGCTTGTTAGCTCAGTTACAAACCAGGTAGTACCCCCCACCTCGGATTTCAAGAAGAAAACTTCGCCTTCGTGGAAAATCCTTTGGCCGTATATTGTTGCCCTCCTTTTTTGTCGCCCCGATTTGAAGGGATTATGATCACCATTGAAAATTTATCATAATTTCATCGTGTGTTGCAAGAAGTAAACAAATAGGTCACGAAACCAAAAATGTGACATCGCAAGAGAAGTGATGTGCAGTGAAAAAAATCAAGAGGTTGCAAAAATGGATAGATGGAAATGACGGCCCACAAGAAATATTCTCCAAGGACAAGAGGAGCGGAGATCTTTTTATAAAAGAAACCTGCAAAAATACGGGTATGACGTGGTCAAATAGAGAGTTGAATGCCATGTTATGTTTGCATTGGGCGTGGGTTTTCCACCCTCGGGATGGATTTATCGGCGGTGAATTTGGTGAGTATCTTGAAAAACTTAATGATTTCAATGCGGCCGGTTAGAAAATATCACATCTTTCGGATGGCGTGTGAGATGAAGGGCATGAAACATGACGCAGGTTGCATTGAGGGCGGCAGGTCGTGGTAGAAAACCTTTAAAAGACAGAGCCCTTTTGAAGGAGCTGTTTGCCCGGCCAAGGTTCTGTCTTTGCTTTCTAAAAGAGCCGGTATCTGGGAGGGGTTGATTCTGCCGGAGCCCACATCAACTAAAACACCGGTTATAATTCTGACCATATTCTTCAAGAAAGCCGGTCCAACGACATCTATAGAAATAAAATCATCATGACCATCTATTTCCACGGCTTCAATTGTTCGAACAGCATTGGCGCGGCCACAATCCGCAGCCCTGAATGCATTGAAGTTATATGTGCCGATAAGGTGAGCCCCCGCCTGTTTCATGGCTTCAATATTTAGTTTTCGGCCTACCCGCCAGGTAAACCTTTCATAAAATGGGTTTCCAAACAATGAGTTATGTATTGTGTAACGATATGTCTTGCGGCAGTGCCATCTTCTGGCGTCGAAAGACATTGGAACTTCACACACGCTTTGGATTGAGATGGTCTCAGGGAGCAACCTGTTGAGACCTCTCCAATAGCCTCTCAGCGGGATGGTGGATTTAGTGATGAAACCGGCCGGGTGACCGCATGCATGAACACCTGAGTCGGTTCGCCCAGAGCTTCGCACAGTGACGGGTTCTTTTTCCATGATTGCGAGAGCTTCTTCCACGGTGCCTTGTATTGTTGGAAGTTTTGGCTGTATTTGCCAACCACAGAAATCAGTGCCCTCATATGCTACTGAGAGCAATATATGTCTGGAAGGTGGTTGTTGTGTCGAAGAAAGCTGTTGTGTCGAAGAAAGCTGATGTGGCGAATCAGGTTGATGTGTTGAGAGAGGACGTTTTGTTGACATCTAGGTTGAGACCTTAAACTCCATCAAAATTCCATGGCCAGCCCGGCAGTGAAGGTGGCGGGCATTCCGATATGCATTCGATCTCCACTGCCCCAACGTATTTGTGAGTGCACGAATTCGCAAAAAATATAGCTGTGATTAATGCCCAGCTCGGAATCCATTCGTTTTGCTGCGCCTGGTTCCAGGAAATCAAGCTGCAGCGCCAAACCTAGGTTCAGTTGATAACCAAAAGTGCCGCCTCGTGCTTTTCCTCCGTCGGCGCCGAAACGTGCCGTGCTTCCATCAGGACCCTCAATCCACCAGAAAGCATAAACTCCGCCTGCTTTTATATATGGAACCAGAGGAATATTCCATGTTTGGGCGGCGTAATCCCATCTGTAGACCACCTGAAAAACCAAGGGCATAATATTCAAAGCGGTCGTGTCATCTGAAGTTATGTATGGGTTGTTTTCGGGATCAAAAGGGGCCTCCGGATCTTCAAGGGTCAGGGATTTGCCTTTGATACGAAAATACCCGAAGGAAGCTCCAACACCGAGGGCGCCGTGGCCTTTCCAGAGGTGGAGATCCAGCTCTGCGCCGCTCATTACAGAAGCGCCGGGCCACGTCGAGTTACAGGACTCCCCTGGAGGACATTCGAAAATATCTCGATATGGTGTTCCGGTAAGCCCTGATTCCGAGTCTACGGCTGGTTTGTATGGTCCGAATCTAAACTCCAGCATCCACCACCGGGGGGTGGGTTCTCGATAATAATCCGCTTCAGCGTAAT
>JAABSF010000710.1 GCA_011390535.1 Deltaproteobacteria bacterium
GAAGATTAGCCATGCCGTCACCAAAAAAGATGTGAGTAAAAGATAATGTAGAGAGGAGTGGTTGCGAAAAGTGGAAAAAGGCACCCCTTTGACAGAATATAAAAGAGCTGTTTCGCGGGGTATGTTCCGAATTGACTGAGTTGCTCTACGAAATGACATGGCGTTTCTTTTTATAGGCTTAATGACTTCAATGTATGATTCAACAAATCCTTGGAAGCAATTCTCCCATGGGTTGCTCGACTATACGGTTTCCGCCGAATCTTGTCTGCAGCGCCACCATGCTGTCTCCTGTGTCGGATACTCGCCCGATTATCGCCGCGTCACATCCCAATGGTTGCGCTTGGCATATCCGGAGGGCTTTTTCTGCGTCTCGCTTTGGAACAAAAGCCACCAGCTTGCCTTCGTTGGCGATTTGTAAAATATCCAGCCCTAAAATGTCGGCGATTGCCGTGACCTCGCTTCTAACAGGCAATGCGTCTTCTTTGAGGTCTATATGTAACCCTGATGCTTTCGCCATCTCACACAAGGTCTGGGCGAGCCCTCCTCTGGTTGGATCTCTCATGGCGTGTACTTCTACACCGCCATCGAACAAGGCCTCTACCAGACCATTTAGGGGGGCGGTGTCGCTCTTCAGCTCGACATGTATCCCCAAATTCTCCCGAGTGGCCATAACTACTGTGCCGTGGTCTCCGATTGTCCCGCTTATGATAATGGCGTCGCCCGCTTGAATCTTCTTTACGTCGGGCGTCCGGCCTTTCGGAATCCAGCCCACGCCTGAGGTGTTAATAAAGATTTTATCCGCGCTCCCGTGAGGGACCACCTTTGTGTCACCAGCCACCAGGTTCACCCCGGCCTGTTCTGCAGCCTCGGCCATAGATGCCACCACGCGCTTTAGATCATCCATGGTAAAGCCTTCTTCCAGAATCATCCCGCAGGTCAGGAATTTGGGTTGGGCGCCAACCATGGCCAGATCATTCACTGTCCCACAAACTGCGAGACGCCCAATGTCACCACCTGGAAAAAATGGAGGTTGCACAACATAAGAGTCGGTAGTCAGAGCAATACTGTAATCAGGGGGAGCATGAGGTAATCGAGCCGAATCTCCCAGTTGATTAAGGGTATCGTTTGAAAAAGCGGGGATGAACACTTCTTCTATCAGCTCTTCTGTGAGCCGCCCGCCTCCACCGTGTGCCAAGAGCACCTTTTCACCGGATTTCACTTCAAACTCCTATTTCTGTATGAACTATCCTGTTCATTATTTACTGTCCGTATTGCCTCTCAGGGGGCTTGCAACCAATCCTCTATGCTTTGCGATACTTAAAATGTGCAGCGCAGGTCCCTTCTGAAGACACCATGCAAGCTCCCACCGGGTGGCTCGGGTTGCACCCTTCACCGAACAAGGGACAATCCTCCGGTTTTTTGACGCCTCGCAAAATACTGCCGCAGATACACCCTTTGGGTTCTATGGGATCGGGTAATTCGACCTCGAATTTACGGCCGGCGTCCCAGTCTCCATAATCCTCGGAGATCACCAGCCCGGATCCTGGTATAGTGCCCAATCCTCGCCATTCAGTGTCGGCATGGGAGAAAACAGTTGAGATTAACTCTTGAGCGCGGACATTACCCTCAGGACGCACCACCCGGCGATACTGTATTTCTACCTTGGCTTTGTTTTCGCCGCAGCCCAGGACCAGCATCAACAAACTCTGCATAATATCCAGTGGCTCAAAACCGGCGACTACACAAGGTATTCCATGATCTTCAGCTAAAAAACCGTAGGGATGAGCGCCGATTATGGCGCTCACATGCCCAGGGCAACAGAATCCGTCGATATCCAGTTCCTCTGATTCAACCAAGGCCTTCATTGCGGGCGGGATGACCTTGTGAGCCGCCAGGACCGAATAATTGGAGATGTTTTCTTTTTTGGCCTGGGTCAATGAACCTGCCACCACCGGGGCGGTGGTTTCGAATCCGACCCCCAGGAAGATTACATCGATGTCTTTGTTTTTCTTCGCCAAAGAGAGCGCTTCCAGGGGTGAGTAGACTACTTCAACACGTGCGCCTTCAGCGCGCGCGTGTTCCAGGCTTGAATAAGAGCCCGGTACTCGTATCAAATCCCCGAAAGTGGCTAAAACCACCCCGTCTAAACCGGCCAACTCCA
>JAABSF010000079.1 GCA_011390535.1 Deltaproteobacteria bacterium
TGGGTTCAGAACGTCGTGAGACAGTTCGGTCCCTATCTGCCGTGGGCGCAGGATTTTTGAGAGGCGCTGTCCCTAGTACGAGAGGACCGGGATGGACGAACCTCTGGTGTTCCGGTTGTTCCGCCAGGAGCATTGCCGGGTAGCTATGTTCGGAAAGGATAACCGCTGAAAGCATCTAAGCGGGAAGCCAACCTCAAGATCAGAAATCCCTTGGACTTATGTCCACTAAAGGCCCGTTGAAGACTACAACGTTGATAGGCCGGGTGTGGAAATACAGTAATGTATGGAGCTAACCGGTACTAATCGGCCGTGAGGCTTGACCACTAATATTCTTGTTTTGTTCAAGATAATCCCAAGAATTCGAGGTCAATGCTATGCGTAGGACCAACATGGTCACAAGCAAATACTTTGTCAGTTTCCCGGTGGCTAGAGCGAAGGGGTTCCACCCGATCCCATTCCGAACTCGGAAGTTAAGCCCTTCTGCGCCGATGGTACTGCATGGGTAACTGTGTGGGAGAGTAGGACACCGCCGGGACCTATTTTGACAGCCCTGTTTCTTCATTTGAAGAGATAGGGCTTTCTTTTTTTTTGGGATTTGTTTCCTGTTATTGCGAAAAAAGGATTTCTGGATTTTACCTTTCTGGGTTTAAATCTAATCTAGTAGATTTTTATTGGATCATTCTCTGTCTTTACCGTCTGTTGCATAATGAATAAAGGGGTCGGGACTGCGGTGAGTCCTGAGGCAGGGCGCTGCGACTCAGTAGGTGCAACGCTGTTTTCAAAGAGCCGCAACACAGGAGACCGGCTTAGCCTAGCCGCCCCAATCTTTTCAATGGGAGGAGTTTTCCGGACAGGTTTTAGTTTGAAACTGTTGCTGTAAGAAAGCATAAGAGGACTTGAGAAAAGGCGAGAAGTTCTGAAGGAAGCGAGGCCAATTTGGTTAGAGCCTACTTTGCAAATTCAGTGAAACGTGATTCTCGGAGTACGTTGATCCTTATTTGTCCTGGATAACTCATCTCGGTCTCTATCTGCCCGGCAAGATCTTTTGCCAAGAGAACAGTTTCTTCATCGGAAACCTTATTGTTTTCAACCATAACACGAACCTCTCGGCCCGCCTGAATCACAAAAGCCTTGCTGACACCATCAACTGACATACAGAGCTTTTCGAGAGATTCTATTCGGTTGATAAAGGACTGTAGTACATCTCGCCTAGCACCAGGTCTCTTTGCAGAGAGGGTATTAGAGACTTCTACAATGATGTCCAGTATGGAAACAGGTTCAGGATCCCGGTGGTGAGATGCTATAGCACGACATACTTTTGGAGACTCCCCGTACTTTTTTGCGATTGAAGCCCCTGCCTCAGCATGAGAACCGTTAACGCTTTGGTCTTGTGATTTTCCAATGTCATGAAGAAGGCCGGCTCGTTGGGCCAGTTTAACGCTCATACCGAGTTCAGATGCTATGAGCCCGGCCAAGTATCCAACTTCTACTGAGTGTCTCAGGAGATTTTGAGCATAACTGGATCTAAATCTAAGTGTCCCCAGTAAACGAACCAACTCAGGATGTATTTTGTGAAGACCTAAATCGAACACAGCTTGTTCGCCGGCTTCTTTGCACATTTCCTCGACCTCTGCTTCGCAGCGAGAGACGATCTCTTCAATTCGGGTGGGGTGAATTCGACCATCAGCAATTAGACGTGTGAGAGCAAGCCGCGCGACCTCTCGGCGAATTGGATGAAAACAAGAGAGTAAAACGGCCTCAGGGGTATCATCGATTATGATGTCTACACCGGTCGCAGCCTCCAAAGTCCTGATATTTCTTCCTTCACGGCCGATGATTCGTCCTTTCATTTCATCCGAGGGCAGCTCTACTACAGATACAGTCCTTTCTGGTACGTATTCACCGGCATATCGTTGTATAGCATTGGCAACTAAGGTTTTGCTGCGCACTTCGGCTTCTTCTCGTGTTTGGTCTTCAATTTCTTTGATTTTGGATGCCGCCGACGCACGAGCTTCATCAATCACTTTGCTTTCCAATAGCTCTTTTGCTTCGTCTTGAGTCATCTTGGCCAGCTTCTCTAAATATTCGTGCGCTTCTTTAAGCTTTTTGTCGGCTGTACGAGCCGCAGATTCAGCTGCTTGTTCTTTTTGTCCAAGAGAACGTTCTTGTTTTTTGAGGTTTTGTTCACGTCGCTGGAATGAGTCTTCTTTCTTTTGGAGCGACGCTTCACGACGCGTCAGCTCCTTTTTTTGTAATGAAAGCTCTTTCCGCAGCGAAGCTAATTCTTCGCTTACTCTGGTACGGAGCTCTCGGGCTTTTTCTTGAGCTTCCAGCTTTGATGAGGCACGTAAACGTTCGGCTTCGGCTTCGGCTTCTTTTATTGCGGCATTAGCTTTCTTCTCAGATTCTGCACTTATCTGGGATAACTTTTTCGAAACCAGCCAGTAACCCAGTCCAAAACCAAGCATAAGTCCGACAACGGCCAGCACGGGTAGAATTATGGGATTTATGTCCATGGAGAGTTCCTCCAAATTGACCTTGAGCCTTCCGATTATTAAGACTCACGGTTGAGACAAAGGATTTTATAAATTGAATGACATTCTTTGCCGAAAAGAACCAAATCAATTTGAATCTATTGCAAAAAGCTTTAAGCATCGAACTTCCGTATTGAAATGCTTCAGCTATTGCTAAATGAGGCTTTGTCTCGAAACAGTTTTGCCTCTTAGCCTCACGCAATGATTCATAGATCCGACAATTTTCAAAACTTTCGGTTATGAATGTCGTCTCACTATCGCCACAAATAATGGGATGGGTGATATTTCAGGTAGGAGCAGGTTGCAGAACCCCTGTGTGTGAGAAACTTCTCTTTGCACATAAAACAGTGCTTAAGCTGTGTGCACATGGATAACTCAACAAAACGGCTTCTTTTCACACTCTTGGAGATGGAACACACCAAACGGGCCGTTTTGATAAAAAAAGAGACATTTATATTTATTATGCAGTGTTGAGCAATCTTCTGTGAGAATTTCTCTCCGGCTTCAGGGTTATTTTTTGCCAAATAAAACGGGCTTATGTTGTGGCCCGAATACTCATCAGTCGACTCTACCTGAGCTTCTATATATAAAACACCCGCCCCTGGAACGCTGGTTGGTGCTCCACTTCTGTGGGTTAACCTCCCATTGCAGTCTCGGCTATGCCTGGACTTTTGGCGTACCAGCAGGTGACGAAACCAAAAAAAGCATCCCCCGCTCTAGCCGTGTGCAGTAATCCTCCCAACTGGACTATGTCCAATTTGCGGGATGCCATTTATCGTTTCAGGCGATTCCTTCGAGGATTCGCTCACCACGATAAAAACTTGCTTCCCTATTCGAGGTGTTGGTCAGGACAAGTTATTACTCCATCACAAACCGAGCAGGGGAAAACTCCTCCTCCTAACTGCGGGTCTCAGCAAGTCCGCGAAGCGCGCTGTCCAAAATAGCCAGCATCCTCTGCGATTTGTTGCGGACCCTCCGTTTCAAATTCTCTTCTTCACTGCGTTTCCTGAATAAATCATCAGCAATGTTCAGCGCAGTGAGAATTGCAAGTTTATAAGGTGGACTGCCTTGAGATCCTTCTTGAATCTTTGTGTACCGTTCTTCAACAAATTGGGCTAAATCCGACAGATATCGGGCATCTGCATCAGTTTTGATCGCATAACGTTGTCCTGCGATGTGAAGAACTACAGTCTTGTTTTTTGCCAAGGCTCCCGTCCGATTCAAACCACTCGAAGTGGCCAAGAGATTGATAATTACTGTTACAATTAGTAAATCACTGAGTGTTTGTTCTGTCAAGGATATTAAGGATCTAGCTGCAGTTCGGTTGGTTTTTAGTTTAACGCTTGAATGGAGATGGTTTTCGCTCGGGACGGACGTTGAGTACACCCGTTACGGGTCTTTCAGTTCAGGGTCTATAAACATGAATTATCGGTAAAGTATAATCTCTCCGCTGTTTCCCGTACAATTTGTGAAGGGGAACTTAGAAATGATTTCAAAATCGAGGTTGCTTCGGGGCTGTGCCTGTTAGCCAAAACAATACAAAGATTTCTACGAACGGCTGATGCGGACAGTCTTGACATGGAAGTATCTTGAAAAAGCCTTCTTATTTCCCCGGAGCCGAGATTCGCGAGCCGGCTAAGATCAATCCATGCGCTCGAGTTGTTGATGAAAAGCTGTTTAGGATTGTTTCGGTTCCAGGAGTCTGCTCCAAACGGACCTGTATGTGAAATTGGAAGCTGGTTGTGGGGACAGACCGACAGACAGGTATCACACCCAAACAACCGGTTCTCGATAGCTTTTATCAGGGACGGGGCTTGTATGGGTTTTCTGTTCTCAATTGTGAGATACGATAAACAATGAGATGAAACTAACTCTCCCGATCCAGTCAAGGCACCGGTTGGACAAGAATTTACGCAAAGATTGCATTCACCACAAGGATCACCTTCAAGAGGGGGATCTGGGGGGAGATCGATGTTCAAAAGAAGTTCTCCCAAAACAACTCGGCTGCCCACTTTGGGAACAATCAGGCATTTATTGCGTCCGATTCGGCCCAGGCCGCAAGCGTTGCCGAGACTTCTTTCTAAAATTGGAGCGGTGTCCACACAGACGCGGTGTTCAACTTTACCGTTTGTCCAACGGGATATTTGGTCGCCTAAATCCTTTAACAGTTTGTATACCTTTATATGATAATCTAGGCCTTGAGCATATGATGCGATGTATCCTTGTAAGCGAGAACTCGTTAAGCCATTTTTTCTGTTTTTCTCTGTCCATGGACCACAGTCGAAAGGTATAGCTACACAGATAATACTTCGTGTGGGAGGCCAAAAAATCCGAACATCTCTGCGGGTATCCTTGTTTTTTGCCAAAAACTCCATATCGGCTGCCATTCCCGAGCGAAGCCAAGAACAATACTTTTCAAAATCCTCTACAGGGGGACAAGTTGAAGAAATCCTTGAACGGGCTGCGCCAAGTCTATTGCACTCATAGAGAATTTGTTGTTTTAGCAGTTGTGACATTTTTTGTTTTCTTCAATGAAAAAGAAATGCGAGTACACCACAATTGCCTCTCTTTTTCATCTATCTTCCGCCCGTTTGTGCGCAGATTTCCAGCGTTTTAAAATAAGGCAATATGGGTCTTGGCCAAAAGTCGCAGCAGGGCTGATTGGGTAGTAATAATTCATAGTGCCGCGTCCGCTCTTTACTGTCGGCTTTTTTCAGCTGTGTACAATGATTAAAATGGTTAAATAGATCATCGTTAAGTTGATTTTTTGTACACTCTGTTCGTTGACACCCAAAAGAACAATGGGTATTTTGAGAGCATGTCTAAAAAAGCCAAAAATTACTCGTTTCTGTTTTTTTTGTTGTCCTGTATCTTGACCTCATTCGTTTTTGAAGGAGGTGTTGCAGCCTCAGATGATCCGGCGCTCAGTAGAGCCAAGAATCATTTCAAAGAAGGGCAATCTTTTTATTTAGGAAAAAAATACGCCAAGGCGGCAGAAAGCTTTATGGCGGCGTTTAAAGAGAAACCTTTTGCTGCTTTTCTTTATAACGCTGCTGTCGCATACGAAAAGGATGCAAACTACGAAAAAGCGGTCTCTCTGTTTAAAAGGTATCTAGACAAGGCTCCCCAGGCAGAAGACAAGGCGGCGATTAATAAACGCATAAAAGCACTTGAAAAGCATCTCGCCGCTGTTGGCTGTAAATCGGATAAGGATTGCGAATCGGGTAATGTTTGCAAGGAGGGAGAGTGTGTCGCGGCCCCCGCACCACGGCCGGTTGCAAAGCAGAAATGTACAAGTGATGAAGATTGTGGGGAAGAAAAAAAATGTAAGGAAGGGCTCTGTGTTTCCACTAAGGAGGTTCAGCCGCCGCCTGAGACATGTACCACCGATGAAGAGTGCGGTGGGGACAAAGTGTGTAAAGACGGCAGCTGTATTCCTGTTCCTGAACCGCGCGTGGCTCCTCGTCCACGGCCACGACCCACTCCCCTGCGTGTTGTTCTTCCTCCCATAGAAACAAAAGGACTTGTGCTCATCGATTCTAAGCCGCAAGGGGCGAAGATATGGCTGAATGACAAGATGAAGCCTCCCATCGGCACGACCCCTTACCAGGGCAGTCTGCCTGAGGGGAAATATACAGTTATAATAGAAAAGAAAGGGACTAAACCCGAGAAACGTAATATTGAAGTCAGTTCGAAGAGGCTGCTTGAGCTGTATTTTTCTTTAAGCAAAGAACATTATCTTGGGTGGATTGAGATCACCTCCAATGTGCCGGGTGCACAGGTTTTTATCGACGATTTATCCATTGGAGCGGTGGGGAGGACCCCCTATTCAGGGTTCCGCAAACCAGGACGACACACGGTTTGGGTGAGAAAGGCGGGGTTCAAAACTATCAGGCGTGAAGTAGATATTGTCTCTGGTGAGACAAATAATCTAAACGTAAAGTTGAGCCGAGTAACATACGGATGGATGGATCTAAGTGGTAAGCGTGCTAAAGGTGCCAGTGTCAGGGTAAACGGAAAGAAAGTGTGTCAAGCACCCTGCAGAGAGGTGAAAGTACCGGCAGGCGGACATGTCATGACTGTTAGCCGAAAAGGGCACAAACCGCTTAAAAAGACTATAGTTGTGAAAAAGGGGGAGAGGACACAAGTTAAAGTGAACCTTATTCCCAAACCCAGCAGAGTCAGCGCTTATGTATCATACGGGTTTGCGGCTGCAACTTTGGGAGGGGCTATCTTTGCCGCCTTGAAGGCGAAATCGATCCGAGATGAAATCGATGAAGACATAAACAGTAATGTCTTGATAACAAACAAAGATGATCGATATCGAGAGGGGAAGATATATGCGATAGTGGCTAATGGACTTTTCGGTGTTGCCGCCATCGCCACAACAGTGGGTCTCTACTACCAATTCAGGAATCCGGGTCCAAAATCAAGTGCAGTTTTCAAGATTGGCGGAGTGAGTATCTCTCCGGAGATCGGGCGTCGTACTGTAGCGTTGCACGGGACCTTAGAATTCTAATAAGCGGGAGAGCTTTGTTTTTAAGCCTTCCAGGAGGTCGATATGATCATAAATGATGGCAGCCCTTGTTTCCGCAGCTTGTCTGTTTTTCGTTTTCGCGCTGCTGTTTGGCTTGCAGTTTTTGTTTTTTTACTACGGGTTAATGTGGGCTGTAATCCAATGGAGTTTGATGATCTTGCAGATCGCGCGCCGGTTCAAGTAAAAGATACACCCGGGGAGTTGGAAGTTTTTCAAGCTTCCGCGGTTTCTCTTGGATCTGTGTGGAGCGATGAGCACAGCTCGCATGTGTTGGCTATAGGCGGCAATGGACCGGATTCAATTGTCACGATGAAGCTGAGTGAGACCGGCGAGATCTCCACAAAGAGCGGCGGAGAGACATATGAGGGAAACAGCATTGTAACCGGGTTGGCCACAATAACCAGAGCGGGAGACACTCCCATGTTATTGGCGGGGGTGCCTGGTGACGGAGTGGTATATTTGGCAGGGGTTCGAAGTGATTATTATCCAATGTCTGAAGGGATAAGGCTTGTGGCAAACCAAATCGGCCTGGGGGCGGAGAGAGCTTTTGGTGGATCAGTTGCAGCGGCGAACATGGGGCCGGTGTTGGGGGCGGACGCAGCGAGAGCTTTTTGGGTGGTGGCATCTATGAAAAACATTTTTGTTTTTACAAACCCTGAAAATAATTCCAGCGACCGAATTAGTTGTGGTGTAGACACTGCTTGTAATTATGATTCAGAAGACTGTGAAGGTTTTCGTCCTCAAGATCGGGGGCTTACGGCCGGTAGACTCTTCTCTGTTTCCGGGGAAGAAGAGGGTAGGGAAGCTCTTGCAGTAGGGGTGCCCAAAAAAAGGGAGGGCAGCGGTATCGTAAAGCTCATCTACTATTATGGTGACGGCAGCCAAACAGGAACAGAGTGCAATGACTCTGAGAGCGGTTTCCTGACAAAGATTATTGAAGCTCCCGATACGACAGAATCCAGCTTTGGGACAAGCGTGTTGGCTGTTGACTTGGATGGTGACGGCTGGGATGAGTTGGTTGTGGGGGCTCCCGGGTCAAAGAAAGCTTATCTCTATTCCATTGATGAAAGTTCTCGAGACGCTACAGATGTTTGGGAGGGTATTGATCCGATAGCGGTGTTAGAACCAGGAAGCTACGAAGATTCTCCAAGGACATTCGGGTATTCCTTGGCTGCTTTGGATTTGAACGGAGACGGGGTGAAGGAGCTCGTTATAGGTGATCCTTCGGTTTCCATAGACGGGAATTCAACAGCGGGGAGGGTTCATGTTTTTTCTGTTCAAATGACTTCCGGGCCGGGGGCGGCAGTAGAGGAGTTGGGTGTGTTGCAAGACGCGGAGCCGCAGAAAAGCAAACGCTTTGGCAAAGGAATTGTTCCGGTTACGGCAGGAGAACCGGGTGGTGAAGGATCGGGCGACGCTAAGGAGAAGCTTGCGGTTGTTTCAGATGATAAAGCCTACTTCTTTTTACAAACAAACATGTGACTAAAAATAAAATATTTTTACTGACGCGAGAACGAAGAGACGCCTCTTAGTCCACTGTGTTTAACCAAGCAGAGAGTGGGATGGATCGGCGTACGAATCCTGTTTTTAGTGACAGTGGGCTCTTATGTATGGCCCGACAAACCACCCACTAACCCTCCGACATTGACGCGGAAGTTATTTTGGCTAATTCCTGAGTATTTTTGGTTTAGACCAGCCATTTCGTTTCATTTATAGGAACAAAAAGAAAAAAATGTTGACGTGGTCCACATCATTGAATTTAATCTCGGAAAATTGTGGCCTGGATAAATCTTTTGCTTTAAAAGCTGTTTTATCAGGTGTTTTGTTGAATATTCCGGCAGAGTTTTTTTCGAGGATTGGTCGAAAACAGCAGCCTCCCCTCTTCCTGTCGTCCGGGGAGTTTCAATGAAGGGATGATATGAAAGAAAAAATTCAAGACACTTTAAGAGACAAAGTTGCAGTAAGATGGTTGGTTTTAATTTTGATCAGTGGGTTGATGTTTTCGACCTATTATTTTCAGGATTTTTATTCCGGGTTGAAAGATCTTGTCGAAAGTGAATTTGGGTTCACTAGCGAGCAGTTCGGAAGAATAGTAGGTCTGACTACTATTGCGAACATCTTCGGAATGATAATAGTGGGAGGGATCATTCTTGATAAGTGGGGGATCAGGCTCGCAGGTTATGTGTTTGGAGGTATCGCTGCCTTTGGAGGTCTGATATCGGCGCTGACGGCGGCGAAAATAATCCT
>JAABSF010000711.1 GCA_011390535.1 Deltaproteobacteria bacterium
ATCTGTCGCGTATACCGCTTATTAATACATCCATGAATCCAACACCCGGCGGAACAGCCACTCCACAGAACAAATCACTAAAATAATCACTATCCCTTCCCCTCGATGGAGGAAACAGAGCAAAAAACGCTCCTGTACAAACGTAGGGATCTTCTTTTTCCATGAGAAACTCTTGGCGAATCCCCATTACATCATCCAAAGATTCAGGGCCGGTCACAAAATCAAAAAGATCCACCGGGGTGTAACTCTCGAGAGGATTTCTCAACCCTCCATAAACCGCGAGATAATTTTCATATCTCATTTTGAGATCGGAAGCATCCGGAGTAACCATGACAGCCGCCATGGCCAAGTACCTCCCAAACTCTTCGGGGCTCTTATCTTTCAACCGCGTGCCATTCTGAGAAAACCGATCCTGCCGATAAACCTCTTTAAGCTCCGGCTCCCACTCGTAGAAACCTACCGGGGTAGATAGATAGACATCATCATCAAAGCGGGCTACCTCATTTTCCGCCATCTGAAGAACCACCGGGGATAGCTCAAGAGATGAAACATCGTTCCCGCCTGCCAGAAGAGCACCGGCAACAAAAGCCAAGGCGCTCTCAAGATGTTCCACCCGCTCCCCGGTAGCATCCATGAGGCTATCCTTAATCGCCTCGGCCAAATCGTAGAAAAATTCTCTTCGGCTCGGGAAGACATCCACCACCCCTTCGTGAATCGCCGCCTCGATGGATGCATAGAGACCGTCATTAAAAACTTTAACCGCCCCGTTCACACTATCCAGAGAGGGGATCAATTCCCCCTCTCCACTAGACATCAACTCGGTTATGGCCCACTCTCTATTGGTGAATAATGTCTCTGAAAGCCACTCGTTTTCTTCTTCAAAAGGGTAAACATCCAGCCTGGTTACAG
This sequence comes from Deltaproteobacteria bacterium, assembly GCA_011390535.1. Taxonomy (GTDB): domain Bacteria; phylum Myxococcota_A; class Polyangia; order HGW-17; family SLPX01; genus SLPX01. The sequence continues at coordinate 910 of JAABSF010000711.1, forward strand.
CCCCGGACTTATTGAGAGTCACTTTACATGAACCGAACATCTCCGAAACAGTGTAATCAGGATCATATTCAGGCGCTTTATCTTCTATCCTCTCATCATTGATGTTCGGGAGGCGTATAAGTCTCTCATATTCATACTCTACGCTCTCATAACCAAGAACATCCAGAGGTCCGAGACATGCCGCCGAACCAATTACACAAAACCACCAAAGAAAACCCAAAGTGACTGATGTTTTCACTTTCCCCATTACAAACTCCTTCGTCTGAAAGAAACGGGACCGCCGTAGTCTGTTGGGACAATCTTGGAGCAAAGACGAAGACAGACTCACCAAGGAATGGATAATCGAAGGTTCGCAATTCGGTCATTATAGACTCTAAGCACTTCACTGCCTTTTCCACGAATCCTCCCTCCGAAGGCATTCCTTAAAAACTTGTCAATGTTCTTGGGGTTCTTCGCGGCTTTACTCAAAGCCCTCGTATATATCTTCCCCTTGGTGATCAGCTCCCGGCTGCCACTCACAAACCTATCCAGTGTGCTCTTTTGTCCACTGCTAAAGATCTCTTCTTTTACCTCTTTTTCGTTTTTATCAATGTAGTCTGCGAGCGCTTTATGGGTTTTGATTAAATCCTCCAGAGATTTTCCAACTTTCTCGGCATCTTTCTCTCTTTGAACGATTTCGACGAAACGTTTAGCTTCCACTTGTGTCTTCATTAACAGATAACGAACCTTCTCTCCGTAATTTTTCTTGTAATACTCCATTCGCTGGTTACCCAAGATGTCTTCCACGTTCATTAAAACCTGCTGAAAACGTTGAGCCAAAGGCCCGATCTCCGACAAGTTTTTCATGAACTCCTGATGCAACTTATTCCCCTTGGCAAACTTGTCGTCTTTATAATCCTCATCTTCATAGTAGCGATGCATCTTTTCCACCAAGGCCACCATTTTCTCACCGGCTCCAAGATAAGACTCCATCAATTTCGCAAGCTCATTCAGTTCTTTTAGCTCAACGCTGATTTTGGATGCTTCATCAACACTTTTACGGCATCGATCAAAATGCAATATTTTGTGTATCCCGTAGACATGACGCTCTTTCCCGGTAGGCCCCTGCTTGGGGTCCTTAACCCACGAAAAGTATCGTTTTACAGCATGTTTGCGGCTTTTCTCAAAACCATTATAACACTCTACATAATGATTGTTCTTATTAAGACCGAGTGCGATGGGCTGAGCATCTTTGGGAAGATTTTTTATGTTC
>JAABSF010000712.1 GCA_011390535.1 Deltaproteobacteria bacterium
GCCTCCCGGTGAGAGGTAAGCCGTTCCGGTAAGTTCCGTTTCGGTAACGAACGGTGAGAGGTCAGTTCTTATGGGCCGACAAACCATCTCCTGAAACACCCTGACTGACGGGAACCTTTTTTCTTTCCACTGCTTTCTTTGACTCAGCCTCCCAATCTCGGTTCCGATTCTGAGCCCGAGCTCGACCCCAATCATAATTGTAACAGTTATGTAGTTCCAACCGACGGGTGCTTTTCTAATTCGTTTGGAAGTGCGAGTTAATAGGAGGCATGGTTTCTAAAGTTGGAGACAATGTGGATATTGGACGTGGTCAAAAGTTCTAGCAGGGCGGATTGGACAGTCCTAACTTCAAAGAACAGCGTCCTTTGATAGAAGGCTTATTTGCAAGGGATAGAAAAGTTTTTTTTGATTAGCGTATTGGAACTAAGCGTGGAAGAAGAAAACCCTAGTCTAATTTTTTTTGCGAGATTTTATTCGCCCTCTAAAATGACGGATTCCAGAGTCATATCTTCTTGTGCCGTTGACACAACCGATAAGACCACTCTGTCTATGCTGACACCCACCCCTTGGATGATGAAAGAGCTCTCTTGGGCATCTGGGGTTACTGTCAGAACCTGCGCGGCGGAGCGATCAGTTGAAGGATATGTCAGCACTCTGAGTTGCATGTTTTCATAATCTGAAGAGACAATAGTGATGGTGGCATCACTGTCCAATGGCAGGCCGGCCGTGTCGAACTCATAAAAAACGGCCCCGGTGGGTTTCAAGGTCTTTGCAGTAGCGAAATCCCCCGGCATCAGAGGCCCTACGCTGCTCATTGGAGGCACCGCAAAAGCGTTGTAACCGAAAAAACCGTTTAAAGCATCCGGTTCATCCAACCAGTTTGCGGCAGCCCAGTCACCAATAACTTCATTGAAGGTAACATTTTCTCCTATGTCGGCCCATGTGTCTTCGAGTGAAATGATGCCCGATCCGGTGTTTTCAATTAGGGCTGACAAATAATCTTGGCCGAACCTCTCAAGCAAATAACCGCCAAACAGGAAACCGGCGCCGTAGTGGAAGGTGGGGCTGTTGTCTACCAACATTTGATTAGGATTGCTTGCATAATCAGCCACCCATGTGTCAAGATCGCCCATGTAGCCACAGAGGATCATGGAAGCTTCGGCCATACTCTCGTCCAGCCAAGATTCTTCCGCTGTGTCATGGTTGATATGAATCAGGTGAAAAAACTCGTGGGCGATAACACCCAGCATGTATTCGGAGGAGACCTCGTTTCTAGAGGCCTCTAAATATAGTAACTCCGCTTCATTAGAGTTAGCGCCTCCCAGGGTGTCTTCACGTCTTATGTAACCATCGAATTCATACCCTCCATAAGAGGGAAGCTCCAATAACAAGAGAAAAACTCTATCGTTTTCATCCACATCCGACGGCTCTCCGAAGGTGGTGGTTGTTAATTCGAAAATTCCCTTATCAAGATCAGCCGGAGTTGATTGGTTAAAAGCCTCAACAACGGCATCCACAGAATCCTGGGTTACCGGATCTTCCCAGATATCATCGGCCACAAAAACGAGACCATGGTCTCCTCCACCTCTGCAAGTAGCATTCACCTGGATGTATTCAGGCGGCATCACCGAAAGATCGTAGACCCAGAAAGTTGCTGTCTCGGGAATGCACGTTGTCTCTTCACCTGCGTCCGGAGACTCTTCTGCGTCTGCAGGGCTACTGTCAAAGGGGGCTGAGTCAGGGGTCCCTGCGTCTTCCAATTCTGTGCCGTTTCCGTCATCTCCGCACCCCGAAGAGCTTATCGAGCAGATGAAAAATACGCAAAGCAAAAACAATAATCTCTTGTATTTGAACACTGGTTACCTCCTAAAAAGAAATAACTTAAGACGCTGACGCAGACGACGGAAACCCCCGCATTTATGCGGGGGAGCTACTGAAAGCAGGGAGAGTTTCTACCCGAGCTCCTCCAGCAAGGCTTTGATTTGCTCATGCTCTTTGTTTAGCTCCAAACCTCTCTGAAGCATGTTTTTAGCTTTTCGATCTTCACCGCTCTTGTGATGTATGAAACCAAGATGATAATAGATATCGGCCTTTGAGACGCCGGTTTCTTTTTCATCGATGTTCTGAAGCAACATAGAGCGATAGATTCTTCTGGCCTT
>JAABSF010000713.1 GCA_011390535.1 Deltaproteobacteria bacterium
CACCACAAACTCCTTTATATGACCTTTGTGATTTTCTGCTATAAAAGGGTCAGGTTCATGTGGGCAGCGGTTAATGTTTTTAATGAAGAAACTTTTCAAAAATGTCCCATAGACGGAGATTGCGGCCATGAATGATACAAATGACAGAGTGACACATGAACAGGATATACCGCGAATCCTGCAGAACACGCAAGCGCAGAGAGAAGACCTGAAATTGGTAGACATACATATAGAGAAGCTGAGCCGCAGAGTTCTTTTAGGCAGCGTCTTTGCTTATGTTGTCTTTGCGGCTTTGTGTATAACAGCGGCCTATCTTTGGGTTGATATTGCTACCGGCCAGCAGGCTAGTCGAAGGGCTGCCATTGAAAGAAAGCTGGAGGTTACGGAAAAAGAGCTGGGTGCGTTGAAAAAACAAATGGAAGAGAATCGGGCTGCTGCCCGCGAACGATCTGAAAAATTAGCTGTGTTTTTTGAATGGTTTATTGAGGGGAAGTACGAAAAGATTTTAAAACAAGGACGAAAGCTGAGCGATATAGCGAGTACTCCGCTGGAACGTCTCGTTGTTCAACACGTTACTACCGACGCCAAGCGTCAAACCAGTTTTGATGCTTATGCAGAAGGGGTGCACGCTTATAACGCGGGAAAACCAAAAGCTGCCATAGGGCATTTAACGCGGGCGATGAAATATGACAACACCGGCCCTCATATGCCGGCGCTTCGATACTATTTGGGGTTGGCCCATTATAAGCAGTCCAACTACCGCAAGGCGACCATACATTTAGAGGCGATGTTGAAATCCGACCAGAAGCAAAAATTTTTAGATGATCACGCGCTCTTTCGCTTAGGGCACTCTCATGAGCTGCTTAAGCAAAACAACCAGGCTAAAAGACACTACAAAAACTTGTTGAAGTCCTTTCCCAAAAGTCAATATGTAGGGATCGTCCGGTCAAAGATCAATCAGCTATAACAGTTTCGTCCCGTTTTTGTTTGAACACCGGTGACAGCACTACATTTGCGTCCGGGTCGTAGTACATCTTTTGTGGGGCTGCTTTTCAATTTCGAAAGAAAATGAGGGGCTATTTTTTTTTCACTGATTTGATGAAACAGTCGCGACTTTTTGCGGGATCTTGTGAACCGATTGTTACACACAACCTTTTGCTTACCAGCCCTAGTTGCAATGATATGCTCAAAGATCGGATTTTCTTCTTTATGGCCTCGGGTAATCGGCAAGATGACGAGATCTTTTCCATACTTATGATCCCTTCAACAATAGGGACTTTTTTTTCTTTATATGAACCTTTGTCGATGTGGCCGTCGACGTTGATTTTGCATTTCTTTCCTCCGGAGGGAAACGAAAACCCGGCCTTGAAACGGGCAACTTTACCTTTTGTTTTGCCTGTAAATGTTAATTCCACTTTTATGTCTTTGTTTTTTCCGGAAGCTCCACCCGCCTGGGCATCATAAGTCCATTTTTTAGATATTTTCCAAATGGCTTGGGATGCCTTTTTTGTATCTGCACGGAGATGAGAGAAGCCCTCCGGTAGCAGAAAAACAAACAACAACGAACTCATGGCAAAAAAACACCTCATTGAACACCTCTTTCACCGATGAACTTTTAACCACCACTCCAAACGAAACTCTAGAGTTGCGGAAAACTAATGCGATCACATTACTCTTATGACCAAGACTCGTAAACCCCTATTCAAAACACACTGATGAGAGGTATTAGTTATGGATTGTTGCAAAACTCCTCTCTCTGTCGGAAGAATGCGGCCGAGGGGCTTCCGGCTCCTTGGTCCGTCATTTCGCTTTTAGTATACGGCAGTTGGTGTTCAATAAACCCTGCCGGTCTTCATATAGGTTTATGACGGAGAGGTTATGGTCGAAAGGTATAAAAACGGCGGCAAAAAATTACTGCTTTAAGTAAGCCCCTTTTCAGTTGATCTTCTTCTTTTGATTCAGTATTCTTCTGGTTCAATTCCTGTTAAGTTTCTAAGTGCCCGTGCACTAAATGTTATAAACCCTCTTCGGGAAGCGAGGCGATGACTAAATCTGAGCTGGTAGAAAAGGTAGCCGCACGGTTAAAGCTCCCAAAAGGAAAAGCGGAGCATATTGTTCACTCAATTTTCGAATCCCTCGAAGATGCAATGCTA
>JAABSF010000714.1 GCA_011390535.1 Deltaproteobacteria bacterium
CTCTTTCAACACCTCGGCTACATAACGAGTGGTCTGGCTCTTACCGCAACCGGTACGGACCGCACATATCGAAATCGTGGGGCATGTAGACCGTAGCATGGTCCGATCCGGGCCGAGGATTCGGAAATCCGCGCCCATAGCCATTACCCTCGCCGCCAAATTACCTACTGTGATATAGTTTAAATCGCTGTAGGCCAGAACCGCCTGATCAACGCGAAGCTCTAGGAGTGTCTTTTCGAGATCGCTCTCATCCAGAATAGGAATTCCGTCGGGGTAAAGATCCCCTGCAAGATCAGATGGATAACGGCGACCACCGATTTGCGGGATCTGTGTGGCGGTAAAAGCCACCACCTCATAATCAGGATTGTCACGAAACATAACGTTAAAGTTGTGAAAATCACGACCTGCTGCTCCAAGAATCAACACTCGTTCCCTTTGCATAAATCACTCCGTTCTTTTTTTGTTGTTAATCACCAAAAACCTTGTTCAACAACCTCTTCACCAAAGAGATGTACAAAAATCAACTTATAAGAAGAGAGGTTGCTAAATACACAGACAAAACCTGTATAGCCGACTGAATGAAGGAAGGCAAGTCGTGTCTTTTTTAAACCGATAAAAGCAATAAAGCACCAATATTGACAGGCTTCGGACCCTAGACGTTGGGTAAGTCGACATCAAAAATCCTCTAAAGAAAGACTGAAAAAGAAAAAAGAAGGGAACAAGAAGGGGAACCGGAAAATGGAGCAAAAATCCTAAAAAACTGAACAAATGGTCGTTTAGGTGAGTCAGCCCTTAATCAATCACCACATTCAACTCACAGCCAAACAACACATCAACTTGAGCATTCTCATCGGCTTGTACAAGCTCACAACTGTTTGGACAGAGCTTGATATAGTCTCCTTCGATGTAGAACTCATACTCATCTTGGGCGCACTCCTCCAGAGATGGTGATGGGTTGAACACATCTACCTCTTCTCCGTCGGAGGAGTAACGGATCTGAACCGTGTCCAGATCAAGGGTCTCTCCTTCGGGAGGCTCGGGGATAAGATACTCACAAGCCACTGCGGCGCCAAGGATCACCCCCTCGGCCATCAACTCAAAAATTTTCGTGTATTCCAACCCACAGGTGGGATATCTATAGCCGCCGGTCATAATACTGAGGGCCTGATAACCCGTCCCGGGGTCCGCCGCCGACGGGGTACACTCTTGCGCCGTCACCGGGGCGAGATTTGTGTCGGGCGGGTGTGGCTCGCCGTATGGATCGTCCACTGTAGGTTCATAGGGTGCGAGAGAGACAATGCTCCAGAAAGTATAGTTTCGATTCTCCGTGCTCTCACCAAAATGCTCTGGAAACAAAGTCAATAGATCGGTGTCAAAAGCATAAGCAGCCTCCCACCCGCCGTCCACTGAGTCACTGTCACTATAATCACCACAATTAACGCCGTCATCAGTGACCACCAAAAAGAACTTGAAGGCATCTTCACGCAGCACCTCGGCGTAACCAGTGGGTTGCAAGTTGTATTCATCGGATGTGGTCATCTGTTCTATCACCCTGCACAACCCGTTGTGGCTGCTAATTGAGGCACTGTGGTGAAAAAACTTCGAGGTGTTAACCGGCTCCGAAGGAATCGTGTCGCAGTGGCCGTCGCTATCAGCGTCGGAGATTCCTCCGAGGGGTTCTGCAACACAAATGTCATTACCTCCATAACTGCCGAAGCGGCTCAGCATTATCACTCGATAGTCTATGGGTGGATCCGCCGCATCCAGGATGGAGCTGAAGTTAGAGGTTATCTGCACCTCCACTTCTTCGATTTCTGCCGACATGGACCCGGAGTTATCGATAAATACGATGATATCCACGGGCTTTACCTCCAGCGTCGCCGAAACGGAGCTCTGCGCACATACTTCCGCGTCAGCCGCCTCTGCATCCACTAAATCACCATCCTGGAGCAACTCCACATCCGCCGCACCCCCATCTATCGCCCCGTCGTTGACATCACCACCATCTCCCCCATCACCTGTGGTTGTCTTAGGCCCACACCCTATTAAAACAACACCCAAAACAAACGTCAACACCATCACAAACCATCCGGAACACCGACATATATACAATCTTCGCATAACAGCTCTCCTAATTAGATAAAATCCAATAG
>JAABSF010000715.1 GCA_011390535.1 Deltaproteobacteria bacterium
GAAAAAGCTTAATTGCTAATCTCTGACACCTTTTTCTCTTTTTCCTCAGCCTTTTATCACTGCGAGGGGAACCAGCTTCGCAACCTTTTTTGCTATCCCGAGGCTCTCTACTACATCAAAAACCGCAGTTACATCTTTGTATGCCTCGGGCATCTCTTCGGCCAGGGTGCGCCGGCTCGCAGCTTGCACAGTGATCCCCTTCGCAGAGAGTTCATCAAAGAGTGAGCGACCCCGGGAGCCTTTGAGTGCTTTCTTTCGGCTCAACACACGGCCTGCCCCATGACAGCAAGAAGAAAAAGTTAACTCAGCGGCTTTTGGTAGCCCTACCAGCACATAGGAGCATGTCCCCAGGTCTCCCGGCACCAGCACCGGTTGACCGACTTCACGGTATTCGGGAGGCAGCCGCTTGTCGCCGGCGTGCAGAGCCCGAACGGCGCCCTTTCTATGTACGCAGAGTTCCACACTCTTTCCATCAACAATGTGCGGTTCAATTTTGGCGATATTGTGACAAACATCATACACAAGCCTGTAACCAAGATCTTTCGGCCCTACCCTCATCACCCTCTCCATCACCTCTCCGATTTCATGCCCCATTATTTGCCTATTAGCGAACGCAAAATTGGCCGCTGCTCCCATGGACGCCAGATATCGCTCTCCTTCAGGAGACTCCACCGGCGCACAGCAAAGCTGGCGGTCCGGGAGATCAATACCGTATTTACGAGCAGCTCGGATCATCACCCGTATATTGTCATCACAGATCTGATACCCGAACCCCCTGGATCCGCTGTGGAGCATCACGGTTAACTGCCCTTCAAACAAACCAAAGGCTTCGGCGGCAACGCTGTCTCCGATTTGCGCTACTTTACCTATCTCGATAAAGTGGTTCCCTGAGCCGAGAGTCCCGATCTGACCTTTAGCGCGCTCCAACGCTCGCGAGGAACACTCGCTCATGTCGGCAGGTAAAACGCCCCTGCTTTCAATGTATTTAAGATCTTCATCGTCAGCCATCCCTTTCTGAACAGCCCATCCCGCACCTTTCAGGAGTGCGCCTTTTAAATCTTTACTTGAACAACCCAGATCATTTCTGCGGCTCCCGACACCGCTTGGTATTGCATTGTAGATATTTTTAAGCACCTCGGGCAAAAGACCTAAAACATCATCCGCCAAGAGTTCTGTGGCGTGAAGACGGACACCGCAGTTTATGTCATACCCTACCCCACCTGGAGAAATGACGCCTCCTCGGGCCGGATCAAAAGCCGCTACTCCCCCAATTGGAAAACCATAACCCCAGTGTACATCCGGCATGGCCATGGAGTCTCCTACTATACCAGGGAGACACGCGACATTTGCAACCTGTCCAGCGGCCCCTTCGCCTTTTTCCAGCAGCTCTTCCGAAGCGAAGATCATTCCATCTGTTTTCATTTCACCCTGCCGGGGAATCCGCACTCTGTAGGGATCGATTCTTTGCATCTTTATGGACATCACAAAATCCTAAAATCTCTTTGTTGTTGTCTGTCTATAACCACCATCCCGGAAAAAACCAAGAAGTCCTACAATTGAAAAACCAAAGAGAGTCGCCAAGTAAAAAAAACAGAGAAAACGCCCACTGAAAAAACAATGAAAAAACCAAAAAACTCCCACACCCGAGAAAACTGTGAGTCTCAGGATGTCGGAACACTACGATATCGACGATATCGAAACACCATACAATATCGCAGAATCACATATATAAAAAAGCAGAGACACCGAAAAGTCGAAAAAACGAAAAGCTGAAAAGCCAAGACAAAGAAAAGCTGAAACGTTAAAACTATGAAAAGCTGAAAAAATGTGACCGATATCGAGGAAGGCCCGAGAAATCACAAACTCAGAGACCATGGCTCATGGTTCAGAACCCTGGACCCGAAGCGCAAAACTCAGATATCAAACCCAGTGCCATCTATGGCTACACGGTTTCGTCCGCCCTCTTTGGCCTCGTAGAGGGCCTTATCAGCGGCAGCAATCAACTCTGTAGCGTTTGCGATCCCTTTATTGGGCAGCCCTGCCACACCCACACTGATAGTCACAGCCAGAGGTTTTCCTTCCCACAAAAATGGAGTGTTGGAAAGCAAACTCCGAATACGTTCCCCTACGATGGCACCATCTAGATCGGAA
>JAABSF010000716.1 GCA_011390535.1 Deltaproteobacteria bacterium
GCACAAGATAAACGAACCAAATTTCAGATCCTCAAGGAAGCCGCCGACATCCTCCAAAACAAGCTGGACAACAACCTGGGTGCCCTGGAGCATCTTGCCCGGGCGTTTCCCCTGGAGCCGGAAAACAGCCTCATTGAAACCCGACTCGTGGAGTTAGCCGGCGAGCTCCCGGCTACAATTGAAATAGATCTGAACAAGAGCGGAACCGAAGATAGAGACAAAGAAGGAGAAGGAGAAGGAGAGGGAAAGGGAGAAGGAGGAGAAGGAGAAGGAGAAGGAGCACAGGAAAAAGTCACCGTCTCCCCATGGCGGATTGTTGCTGAGACAATACAGAATGCAGCCAAAGAAGCGGAGGGTGACCCCAGGACGGTCGTTCATTTGAAGTTATTGGAGGCGGGCGTATTTGAGAGCAACCTGGAAGACCCGGAGGCCGCCTTTGCAGCATACTCCGCCGCTCTTGCGCTACAACAAGACAACCGTCAAGCAACCGAGGGTGTAGTGCGCTTGGGTGCACGCCTTGGACGTTGGAGCGAAGCCGCGAACGGAGCCGTCGGGTTCATGAAAGCCGTAAACGACCTTGAAAAACCTCTCTTGGAAGAGATGCAGAAGGTCGCCGAAGAGAATCAAAAATATGATGATATGGTGCCGGCCCTGGCGGAAGCCATGGATAACGCAGAGGGGTTCCCTCCACATCTGGCATTTGAAGTTTGGTACATGATTGCCCTCTGGCACAGAGACAAGAGAGAAAACAAAGAAGACGCGGAAAAAGCTCTTTTGAAAGCAGTCTCTCTAGACAACAACCGCGCAGACGCCCTGAGGGATCTCGCAGCCCTCCAAAAAGAACACCCCGGAAAACCTCTCTTCGACACATTGAGGCGATTAGCCGACGTAGACCCTGAAGATTTGGACGCCATTGCAGACGCTGCTGAAACCGCCGCAAAAGATGTGGGTGACCGAGAGCTGACGAGAGCCACCGTGAACGCGGTTATGGGACGAGCTGCTGCCGCTTGGAGGGGCACCACACAGGCAAAGGGGCGAAAATCTCCTCAAGAATTTGTAGCCTGGGCGCTCGAAGAGCTCGTTAACGACTACCTCTCAGCCGACGAACCTTCCGCTGCTGTGGATCTCCTGGTAGATGCCAGCCGCCTCCCATTTGACGAAGCCACCAAGCTTTCAATGCGAAGGAGGGCCGGCGCAATTGCCGATGAAGTAATGAAAGATGAAGGAGCAGCCATGGAGCTGTTCCGAAGTGTGCTCTCCCGAGCTCCAAAAGATCTGGATGCCATGGAGAAGCTGGCCGCTCTATATGAGAAAACCGAGCATTTCGCCGAGCTCCTCTCCCTACGACAACATGAACTGGCAGAGCTGGAGCCGGACGCGGATCGCCGTCTCTTCCTTCGCCTTGAGATCAGCCGGCTCGTGTCCGAGGTGGAAAAAAGAGGTGGAAGGGTTCAAGCTCTGAAGAAGAATTTAGAAGAGCAACCTGGACATCCCGAGTCAATTCAAGCGCTCGTAGCCGTGCTTGACAAAGACAGACATTATGAAGAGCTCGTCGATGTGCTGACTCAACAAGCATCCGAGCTGGAATCCTTGAAAAGAGGTGCAGAAGCAGCAGGCCTATGGGAACGAGTGGCACTTGTCGCAGAGACTCACCTGAATCGTATTGACGATGCCATAAAAGCTTACAGGAGAGTCGTTGTTCTTTCCACCAATCCATCCTCCCTCGATGCCCTGGCGAGGCTCTATATGGATCGTGATGAGCCTATGGAAGCGGTCAAATGGCTGGAAAAGCGTCTCGAGATTGCAGAGCCGGAAGACAAACCGGCTGTATATCTTAAACTTGCCAAGGCCCACCTTGCCTCCGACTCACGCAGTGACGCCATTCGAACCATGGAAGAGGCTTTTGCAGAAGAGGCGGGCTGTCCGGAGCTTCGGGATCTTCTCATCACCCTCTACCGTGAAGACAAACAATGGGCTGAGTTGGCTGACATCTTGGTTAAGACTCTACCGGAGTTCAAAGACAAAGATACCGTCGTGGCCCACGCCCGTGAAGCTGCAGAGATATACAACACCAAGCTCTCCTCCCCGGAGAAAGCCGTACCAGCCCTTGAGCAAGCGACAACCTTGGTTCCGGAAGACAAGCAAATGCG
>JAABSF010000717.1 GCA_011390535.1 Deltaproteobacteria bacterium
GCTCCCGGAGAACGAACGCCCGGAGAAAAACAAGCTATTCAATTACTGCATAGTGGACGAAGTCGATTCGGTACTCATCGATGAAGCACGGACTCCCTTGATTATATCCGGGCCTGCAGAAGAAGCTGCAGATCTCTATTTAAAGGTTAACGAAGTCGTCAGAGGGCTGAAGCGCGACGTAGACTTCACGGTGGATGAGAAGGCTCACAGTGTAAATCTCACCGATCAAGGGGTTGAAAGAGTGGAGCGACGGCTTCGGATCGGCAACCTTTACGACCCCAGAAATCTGGACTGGCTTCACCACGTAAACCAAGCGCTGCGGGCACACAATCTTTACAAAAGAGATGTAAACTACCTCGTAGAAGAAGGAAAAGTGGTGATCGTTGATGAACACACCGGGAGAAAACTGCCTGGAAGACGTTGGTCCGACGGGCTTCACCAGGCGGTGGAGGCGAAAGAGGGGCTCAAGCCTGAAGAGGAAAACCAAACTCTGGCTACTGTAACATATCAAAATTACTTCAGGATGTATAAAAAGCTCGCCGGCATGACGGGAACAGCCGATACTGAAGCCGAAGAGTTTCATAAGATTTACAAGCTGGATGTGATGGTAATCCCCACCAATGTCCCCTGTGTCCGTCTAGACCATGATGATGTCATTTATAAAACAGAGGAAGGAAAGCTACAGGCGGTTATTGAAGAAATCATCGAAGCCCAAAAACGTGGCCAGCCCACTCTTGTCGGCACCATTTCCGTCGAAAAAACCGAGGAAATCTCCAAAAGATTGAGGCGCAAGAAGATCAAACACGAGGTTTTGAATGCAAAAAACCACGGCCGCGAGGCGACCATCGTCGCGCAGGCGGGAGCCGGCGGATCGGTGACAATCGCAACCAATATGGCCGGACGTGGCACTGACATTATTCTGGGCGGCAATCCGGACTTCCTGGCCGAGATGGAAGCAGATCCGGAGAGCGAACCCGAAAAATATGAAAAAGTCCACGAGCGGTTTCAGAAACAATGCACTGAGGATAAGAAAAGAGTTCTCGCCGCAGGAGGGTTACACATCCTTGGAACTGAGCGTCATGAAGCACGCCGGATTGACAATCAGCTAAGAGGACGAGCCGGTAGACAGGGAGACCCAGGAACTTCTCGTTTCTACCTCAGCCTCGAAGACGATCTGATGCGGATATTCGGAGGGGACCGTTTAAACAGGATCATGGAATGGGCACGGATGCCGGAAGACGTTCCTATCGAACACCCCTGGGTGAATAAATCCATTGAGCGAGCTCAAAAACAAGTAGAAGGGCACAACTTCGACATAAGAAAGAATTTACTCGAATATGACAACGTAATGAACCATCAGAGACTCGCGGTTTATTCTCTGCGCCGACAAGTTCTGGAAGGGCGTTATGTTCCCGAACTTTCCGAAACAGAATTAAAGGCAGGAAAGCGCGGCAAGGCCCCAACAGAATCAGGCAAATGGACGGTTGAACTGCTCTCCGACAAGGTCCGGCCCTGGGTGACAAGACTCATCGACAAGGTATATGAAGAAGAGGCCCCCGGTCTCCCCAGCCCCGAAACACTAACCCATTTACTCTACCGCTACTTCGGCGCCAA
>JAABSF010000718.1 GCA_011390535.1 Deltaproteobacteria bacterium
AAGTGGAGTTGGATGAAGAGGTGAAAGACGCGGACGCATGCAAAGAGAAAGCCACTAGAGAAGTTGCCGCCTCCCTTATACAGCAACGGGAACGGCTGCTGGATCTGGCGTACGACCTAGTGGGAAAACAAGTCGAAATCTATTGCCCACCCGACAAACACCTGGATGATTGGGATCAACCAGCCATGGAAGATGCTGTATACAAGATCTTCGACATCTATGTTGACGGGCTCGAGTGGCTCGCAAATAGAAAAGAGATCGAAACAGCCGTTCAAGAGATTTATAAGGTCAGTGGAAACCGCGTCTCAAAAACAAGGCTTGAGAACATTATCCGAGAGCTTATCGACGAACACATGCCATTGGATTTGGAACCTGACGAGTGGGACTTTGAAAAATTCAACAAGGCCCTATCGGGTGAGTTGGGGATAAAAAAGAACCGACTGGAAGACAGCTATTCCCGTGAAAATGTAGAAGAAGAGTTGATGGATCTCATTATAGGGCAACAAGATCCGGATGAGCTGCGCG
>JAABSF010000719.1 GCA_011390535.1 Deltaproteobacteria bacterium
CATTTTTTTAAAGCAAGGAGCACTCCATTTTTCCCCAGTAAAGGACGATACGTTTCCATGCCCTCGCGAGAGAGCGCTATGAGAATATCGACTCGCGAGGTGGTCCCCCGCTTCAACCCGGTGGAGACCCTCAGATGATTAAAGTTCAGCCCACCTCTGACTCGAGACTCCGCGTCATTATAGGAGTATGCAAAAAACCCACTCCTGGTGATGGTCGTTCCCAACACAGAAGCCGCACCGGCAACGCCCTGCCCGGCCTCTCCTGTTATTCTTATGTTTAGTTCCAAAACCAACCTCCTCTTCAGTGCTCGTCTGTCTGTCACCCTCTTATCATTCAAGGAATGGACTAAAATCAAAATAAAGACTGAAGACATATTAATAGCATCTGTGTAGACTATGAGCCACCATGTTTCTCTTTGTTTGGAATCAATCCGCCGACGCGACCCTGAAAACAACGGGACTCATTTATCCCGACAACGAAATTCTGATCTATCTCATCACTCTTTTCGTCGCAGGTCTCATCGTCGGGTTTCTGAGGCGTTGGAAAAACGGCGCTCACAAGAGTTCATGGACGGCATGGACACACCCCGATGGGGCTCATGGTTCAATCTCCTTGTCACCGAAAAATGCACCAAGTTCAAACTCTAAAAGGCCGGAGAACCTGAGAGAATTTAATTCAAGGCCAACTGAACACGCGAGTCAATGGAGCGGAAAAGACACCTTCTTTTTGTTACTCGTTACAGCCATAGCGTCGGCAGTCCGCCTGGCCACAGTAACGTTACAGGACATCACGGCTGAAGAGGCACAGAGTCTGGATCCGTTTTTCTTCTCTCAGCCGTTCACCCGCTGGGAGAATTTCTTTAACCCTCCGCTTTTTCGTCTCATCATCCATTTAAATTCCTGGAATCGGCCTGAGACCCTTTTTCATATTCGCCTCCCCTCCGTCATTTTCGGATCTCTCACAATTGCGGTGGTATACTTCATGGTTCGGCGGCACAGCTCCCGCGTCTTAGCTCTCATAACCTCCTTCTCCCTAGCTTTTTTTCCCATCCACATAGAATACTCAAACCTGGAGCGCTCATACACTCTCTGGTTGCTCCTTATTTTAATTGGGCAGCTTGCATTTGAAGCCGAAGAAGACGGCGGCTTTTCAGCCTGGCCCATTTACTACATATCAACATTTCTGGCGGTCTTGACCCACTATCTGACAGCCCCCTATATTCTCGCGCAGGGGCTTTACGCATATCACCGAAAAGACAAAAGAAATGCATGGCGAAACTGGAAGCTAGCCGCCTTTCCATCGCTCGCAGCCCTGCTTCCTTTCGCCGTGAATATGGCAAACCACCGCCAAACGGTATTCAGCGCTCAAGTGAGGCCCGACGGAGCCTATCTGCCCACTGTGGCGGCTCAGCTGCAAACAGTGCTCTTGGACGGAGGCCTGGCCGGAGTCTTGTTGCTCACAAGTGTGCCTTTGTTCATTTATTTACGTCGCTTCTATGAAACAAAAAATGGGGCGCATAGTCCTTCTAGTGCACATTCTTTCGGGCGGCTCGCGGCAAGCATCGCCGGTTTGTCGGTCTCACTGTTTCTCGGAACGGAAGGGCGCAAATACTCACTCCCTGCGGTGATATTGCTCTTTTTGTGGGCTGCCCCTACAGCTCTTCGCGGCATCAAAGAAGTGAGCAGAAATAAACGCTGGGTACCCGCCTCCATTGTAGCGCTTTCATGTCTCTTGTTTTTGGTATTTCCCGGCCTCTCTGCTCTCCAAACATTTCGTCCCGGTGGGTTGAGAGAACTTGTACGCAAAAGCGCTCTCTCACAGTCGGCAAAAAACGAAGGCTCAGATGCGACACAGCCTTTTTCATCACATCTGGCCGTTTATCCAAGATCTGAGTTCTATCCTGTTTTTCATACAGTCACTCTTCGTCGGGATCCATGGAAGAACCCATGCCCGTCACCACAGAAATTCTGGGCCGGGCGCCATAACGGAAGGTGGATCTTCGCTCTCCATGAGACCTTGGACTCCGAACAGCTTGATAGGCTGCTGAAAACTTTCAGATCCTTTGAGCTGTTGTATGTAGCCCCTACAAACCACCCAGTGACGAATACAAATGCAGAGACTGTAAAAAAATGGATCCGCAGC
>JAABSF010000720.1 GCA_011390535.1 Deltaproteobacteria bacterium
ATAGCCCATTGTAAATGCTTAGGGCTGACTCAAATCAACTGCAAAACTATAATATTTCTTTTATTAGGATTTGTAAAAGCGATAATAATAATAATTTTAGATATTCACAAGCACGACACAAAAGCAATTAGACTAAACCCAATACCAAGCTTCGGAGTTAAATCTGAAAAAGCGGTTTAATCCATATCCTCTTCCGGCTGCACATTCACAGCTCCTTTTATGGTGAAGGTTCTTTGAATGCGGGCCCTCTCGGTGACCCATCCATAGGACAACACGACAGGAAAACGGACCTGTAAAAGCCATATCTTCACCTCGTGATTTTTAAGCTTCCCGGCAATACCTACTGCAGCCTGATCCACTTTTGGAAGCTCATCCAGGTTTTTCCCGCTCACAGGCTCCAGCCGTACGTTTATAGCATCGCGCCTCACCCGGAAACCGATTTTATTCATTCGCTTTTCTACGCGTTCCCGCACCAGAGAGGGAGAAATGGGGGTGTCGCCTCGGACCATATGAAGCCGATCCAGTGAATTATAGGCTTCTCTCTTCTTGCCGGCGACACGAGAGATGCTGTAAAGATGAAACCCCACCGCAGCCACTCCTCCTAAAACAATGAAGAGACTAATTCTTTTGGTTAACTTATTCATAAAGTCACGACCTCCCAAGACTCGTCCATTGCATTGTGATAAAGACTAAGGACAGATTATGGTTACAAAGATTTTTATATTCCCACACCCCTACTTCCCACCCTGCTGCATTAATCCACAATTCTTCACTCAGCCCTTAATTGTGAGTGGGTTGTAAAGACCTACTTTCGCGAGCTTTTCTTTCGCGTACCCTTCCCCTTGGATCTCCTCTTCTCCGAGCTCTTTTTTTTCGCAACCTTCCCCTTGGCTCCCTTCTTCTCCGAGTTTTTATTTTTTGTATTCTTCTTTTTCGAACTCTTTATGGCCCGATGGCTCTGAGTTTTGGGGTTCAGGGCCAAACACCCCTCTGGAACATCTGTCAATACGGTGGTACCCGCCCCGATATAGGCTTCATCGCCAATATCTACTGGGGCAACAAGCTGTGTATCAGATCCAATCATTACATCGGCTCCGATCCTTGTAAAATGCTTATTCACTCCGTCGTAATTGCATGTAATGGTACCGGCGCCCACATTCGTCCTCTCGCCGATCTCGCAGTCACCCAAATAAGAAAGATGGTTAGCTTTTACTCCTTCATGTAAGACGGCCTTCTTCATCTCTACAAAGTTACCCGTCTTCGCGCGCACCCCCACATCAGCACCCGGCCGGAGATGAGAGAAAGGCCCCACTTCCGCGAGAGTTCGGATCCGAGCTCCGTCAGTGACCGTGTATGGCTTAACCCACACTCCATCTTCAACGACTGTATCATTCAAATAACTCCCCGCGTCTATTCGACAACCACCCCCAACCACTGTCTCACCCACCAAATGCACTCCAAACCCAATGACCGTGTCTTGCCCGACCGTAACGCCGGGGTGAATAACAACGGAGTCAGGATGGGTGACGGTTACACCCTCGGCAAAAAGCCTTTCATTTACCTGCTTTTGTAACAACGCGCCGGCTGCAGCCAAATCCTGTCTATCGTTTATCCCCAAAGCCTCTTCAAAATCACAAGTCTCTGCGATAGCGCCGATCCCCAACTCCCATGCCGCCTCTACTGTATCTGTAAGATAGAACTCGCCCTGGGCGTTATCTTTGCCCAGCTTTCTCGCCGCCTTTCTCAAAAAAGAAAGATCAAAGCAATAGATACCGGCGTTCACCTCTGTAACCGCCCGCTGTTCATCATTGGCGTCCAAGGCTTCCACGATTGCGCTGACCCTTTTTCCGGTAGCCCTAATCACGCGACCATAACTCCCTCCATCGGACAATATCATGGACAGAAACGACACAACTGCCTTCCTCCGCCGGTGTGCCTTGATAAGATTTTTCAGCGTCTCTTTTCGCAGAAGGGGCACATCACCCGAGAGGACCAAAACCGGTCCATCATGTCCCCTTAAAGAAGGAAGAGCCTTCTTGACGGCATGCCCTGTCCCCAGCTGAGGCTCTTGTTTTACGATTTTCAAGCCCTTCATATCTTTGTAGTTTGTCTTGAGATACTCTTTCACCGACTCAAGC
>JAABSF010000721.1 GCA_011390535.1 Deltaproteobacteria bacterium
AACCGGCCAACTCCATGGCGTGATCCAAATAGCTCACGGGTGTGACACAAACCGGGCACCCGGGACCTGACAAAAGATTTATCTTTTCGGGCAACAGGGAAGGGATGCCGTTTCGGTGAATGGCCATAGTGTGAGTTCCGCAAACTTCCATAAATGTGAGTGGTTTGCTTGATTTCATGGCCTCGGCCATGGCCTTACTCAGCTCCCTAATTTCTTCGATGGCTTTCTTAGATGAATTTGAAACAGAGGATGTCATTTTAAACTTTCTGCCTTCGAGCCGTATAAATTTTGGTTGTTCTTTGCGGACCTCAATGTGGGAGCATAGTTTTGCCGGGGAGGCTCAACCGGAAGTATCACCCGGAGGGGTGGGAGTTTGGTCCGGAGTGGAATCATTTGCGGCATCAACTTGTCTTATCAGATCCAAAGTCTCCATGGCTTCATCCTCTTCCATTTTTTCAATGGCGTATCCTGCATGGATGATTACATAGTCATCAACTTTGACGTCGGCTATGAGGTCAACGTTTACTTCACGGCTCACTCCCGCTACTTCAACCATGGCCATGGGAGGGTTCAATTCTACAACTTTCATTGGAACTGCGAGACACATTATTTCACCTTCTGATCAACCTTTTAAAGTTTTACCTTTTTGCCGCTTCGCCTTGATCGGTACAAGCAGTGATGATGTTCCGTAAACTTACAGTGATATCTTTTCGCCTATCGTCCCTCTTTTTTCAAGCGTTGTCGAAGGATTTTAAGGTTTTTTCTAAAAATCTTCCGAGGCCTTACCTTAATGAGTTCCTCTAGAAGAATCACGGCTGATTTTAATTTTTCCTCATCAACAAGTGGGTTGAAGTGATCGGGTAAATAACCCCACAGCCTTCGGTTTGTCTTCAACGCTTGTCGGATGTGCTGTTGTGCAGCATCCAGTTTATCATTGTACAATAATGCGACACCCAAGCCGATTTGAGCCATGGCATTCTTGGGGTCCAATTTGAAAGCCGCTTGAAATGCTTTCTCTGCGATATCAAATTTCTTCACATTCATGGCACAGATGCCGAGATTATACTGTGTTAGAGGTTTGTCGGGCTCTAATTCCACTGCTCTTTCAAGATGTGGAAGAGCCTTTTCCCACTCTTTTTTATGAACTAGTATTGCGCCCGCCTGGCGGTACGCGGGAGCGGCTTCGGAGTCCAGCTCAATCGCCTTTTCAAACTCGACAAAGGCTTTATCGTAGCTCTTTTGGGACATATAGATGAGCCCTCGGCGCAACCGCATCTCGGCCGAGTCAAAACCTTTTTCGATTGCTTTCTCATAGGCTCGCATGGCTGCTTTGTACTTCTTCTGTACTTCTCTCATTCGGCCCAGGAAAAAATCGGGTTTTCCGTCTTTGGGATTGGCTTGGGCCGCCATGTCGTAGGCCGCCTGAGCAGCCTTCATGTCTTTCATTCTCACCGCAGCGAGCGCCATATTCATGAGGGTATGAAAATGCTTTGGTTTTACTAAAGAGCCACCTTTAAAAGCCTTATAAGCCTTGGCCCATTCTTTGCGGGACAAGTGCAACATGCCCAGATTGAAATAGGCTTGAAACATTTGAGGGTTGAGCTTTGTGGCGGTTTCATACTCCGAAACGGCCTGATCCAGCTCGCCCCGCTTGTGAAGTCGCAAGGCCAACGCGAACCTGAGATCCGC
Organism: Deltaproteobacteria bacterium; assembly: GCA_011390535.1. GTDB lineage: Bacteria > Myxococcota_A > Polyangia > HGW-17 > SLPX01 > SLPX01. Next base: position 1,690 of record JAABSF010000721.1, read on the forward strand.
TGATTCAGGATCTTTTTTTAGATATTTGCGGATTTGCTCTTCTGTGAGCTGCCGTTTTTTCGGTTCAGCCTTTCCGGCAGTCCCAGTTTCTTTTCTCGATTCGTCCAGGGAGGGGGAATCTGCCGATGGTTCAGCTTTCGGACTTGTGTTTTTTTTGGGGCCGGCGCAGCCGACTAAAAGTAAAAAGAAAAATAATAGAGTGATTTCACGAAGGTGAGTTGACATGACACGACTCCTTGATCTCAAGGTTTTCCGGATCCACCTCTCATCGGGCGAAGCTCTTATTGGATTATTTATTTACCAGAAGAGGGGAAGGAAGCAAAGGTTTGCGTGGAGGGCTCTGATTCATTTCTGAAATCTCCACCCGCTCCAATAAGATGTCAGGCGTGATCACCGAGACACCGAACTCGGGCCGAAGAATAATGTTCCCTACTTCAGGTCCGCCTC
>JAABSF010000080.1 GCA_011390535.1 Deltaproteobacteria bacterium
AACTTGGGCCACGAGCCCACATCCGGGAAAAGATACGAAAGCGCTTTTTCCTGAAGTCCCTTCGCACGCGGCCACAGGTGGCGGCCACTGTTCTCCCGGGACCATAATCAACTCAGCGGGGCGTGCCAAAATCCTTCCGGAATCGGTCATAAAAGGCACAGTCCTCACCAACTCCCTCTCTTGGGTATCGCCGGCGATCTCCGCCCCGGTGAGCTCAAGTAACCCGGCTGTATCCACCACGCCGGCGTCACAGCTTCCTCCGTTTAAAGTCACCGCTGCGCAGCCGTCGGATGATACCGCAACCGCAGTAGGTGCAGAACCTACCGGAACAAAAGAAAAGCCGGGCTGTTGATGCGAGACATCAAGGAGCCTCTTTTGTGTGATATTAACCAAACCAAGCTCGCCGCGAGCCGAGTTCAGTACCAACCCTAAAAGAGTTCTCTCGGAGAGCGTCTCTTCGCACTCTTCATCCGTGCCCTCACACCACATCCAAGACACATCGCACAAATCAGCACCCAAAGGGGACAGCTCATTTTCCCCCGACGCCACAGGACCTGCGCAGAAAAACGCTATGTCTGTGGGTCGTTCAAAATTCTTTTGAGGGGTATCCAGTTGTGTCTCGTCACAGCCCGTCGCAACACACCAAACAAAGAGTGCTGAAACCAAGTACTTTCCTATGACTCCACCAAGCTTTGACGGCATCATTGTTTCACCGCCTTCTCCGGTCGGCCCAGACGCCCAATTATACTGTTCCATGTAGGGCTCTGTGGATCGAGATCAATCACCACGATGGTGTTCTCGGCAAACAGACTAATAAACCCTAAAGAACGCAATGATTCAGGAACCCAGGGGTCATCCGGTGTAAAAACCATATCGTGAGGGCCGCTTCCCACCGGGATAACAGCTATCAAATCACCTGCAACAGGATCCAGGGCATAGACTTGCCCTGTGGCCCAACAAACAGCATAGGCGGTCAACCTGCCGTCTTGGGCTCTGTGCAGCTTTATGTTCGATGGTTGCAGACACAAATCAATTGCATTTATGATTTCATTTCGAGGATTTCCCTCTTTCACGCTGATATCCATCACCACCAAAGCAGCAGGCAATCTGGAGAGCGCGTATAGTCGTTCCTCCACGGGATCCACGGCCAGGCCCCGAACATCACCGGCGGTCAACTGCTCTATGGGGCCGTGAGGCACCGATAAATAAACCCCATCGGAATACACCAGCAGCGGGTCATTATTATTCAGCTCACGTGGTGAGGTGTAACACATAGCACCTGCTATGCCGTCGCCACCTTTACATGAATGGTACCAATCTCGACCTTCTCCCAAAACAGGCTTACAGAGTTGATCTCCCGGACACCCGTCATCAGAAGAACACATGGCACAGCGCCCCTGGTGACACAAGCCGCTTTCACACTGCGCGTGCTCATTGCAAACTCGACCCAGCACACGTTCGCCGCCTATACAAACAAAAAAGCCCTCCCCTCCTTCCATACATACCTGCTCTCCCAAGCAATCTTCATCCCCCTCACACAGCGCACACAAACCATTGTTGCAGAAGCCCGAACCACACTCTGCACCCTCGTCACATGCATCACCCAGAGCCTCTTCGCCTCCCCTACATAGAAAGAAACCTTCGCCGGAATCAAAAACACACTCTTGTGCTCCAGGACAGTCACTGTTAGACGAGCACATCGAGCAAACCTCTTCATTACAAAAACCGGTGGAGCACTCCTCGGCTTTAACTGAAGCTCCGTGCTGCTTGAACACCAACATCTCAGGCGCCACTCTATTTGATACGATAATCTCGCCCTCGGGATTGCCTCGTCTCAATGGAGCGACTCCGAACCCGCCTCGTCGACCGTCCAAACCAGAGGAGAGATACTCCGCCGTCACCTGTTTTAAAACCGGGATATCGTCATCACTCAAATCAAAAAGACTCAATGCTCCATTATTGAGATGTGTCATATAGAGCAACCGCAGTGACCGCTCCAAATGAATGCCATACGGTTCCGCAGGAAGATCCGCCTCAATATAAGGAGCTTCATCCGGTGTTTTTGAAATTACGTGGTCAGCGTGACAGTCCGGTATCTTCTCACCTACATCCAGGCAACTCCTGCCACAGCTAAGACATTTTATTGGAGAGTCTCCATCGGGTCCGTCATAAATGACGTCAATGTAAGTGAGCGAAGGGTCGCCTCTCACAGGAACATATATCCTCTGCCGGCCGAACCCATCCGGCTCCGACTCCGGGACCCAGGCCGGTCGGGAGAGCACCTCCATCGCGCCGGGGAAATTTCCTACCCGGAGCGTAGCTTTACTGATGATCACACCCGACTCCTCACACTCGAGAATATTCGGATCTTGAACATCCCAGTTACACCCCGGTCCGCCTCCCGACTCAAGACGGCGTGCTACAGCATCTAAATCGATAACATTGATTGTGCCGCCGTTGTATTTCAAGTCGGCGTTTCCGTTTGAAACGAACAAATAACGAGTATCTTCCGTCAACCCCAAACCCGTTGGAAAGAAAAACTCATCGCGAGGCGGATCTATACCCGGACGATCGACTCCCCGCAGCCCGTCCAGATCGTTTTGGCACCCAGTCATGATTAAACAGACCGAAACCGCAAACCCGGCACAAACTAAAACCAACGGGAAAACATGTGAAACAAATGAACTCAAGAGTGAGCCCAAAGAGTTCCAATTGGATGCACCAAATGTCCTGGAAAAAAATTTCACGGGCTTATCATCCTAATTGCTCATCCCTCTCTTCTCTTTTAAAGCGGCGATAGCAGCCGCTAAACGAGCGATGGGGACTCTGAAAGGGCTGCAGCTTACGTAGTTCAGCCCAGTCTTATGACAGAATTCAACCGAACTCGGTTCGCCTCCATGCTCACCACAAATCCCGACTTTCAAGCTCTCATTGCCCGATCTCCCCTTCTCCACACCCATTTTTACCAACTGCCCCAGGCCATCCTGGTCGATGGCGACGAAAGGATCCTTGGCAAAAATCTGAGTATCAACATAATGGGGGAGGAATCTCCCGGAATCATCTCTACTCAAGCCGAAAGTCGTTTGGGTGAGATCGTTTGTTCCGAAAGAGAAAAAGTCGGCAAATTGGGCTACCTTGTCGGCCACAAGACAAGCTCTTGGTAATTCAATCATGGTGCCGATTAGGTAATCCAACTCAACGCCTTGCTCTTTTAATACATCTTTTGCAACCCGCTCCACCACTTCACGTTGATGACGAAGCTCATTTTCGTGACTCACAAACGGGATCATGATCTCGGGATGCACTTCTTTACCGGCCTTCTTTAATTCACAGGCCGCCTCCAGAATGGCTCGCGCCTGCATCTCCAAAATCTCCGGGTAACTAATGGCAAGCCTGCAGCCCCTGTGCCCCAGCATTGGGTTGGCCTCTTTCAAGCTCTCCAGTGTTTGCTTTATCTTTTCCGATGAAACACCCATGTCTTTTGCCAAAGATTCAATCTCATGGTGTTCATGAGGCAAGAACTCATGTAGGGGAGGATCCAAGGTACGCACCGTAACGGGCCGGCCTCCCATCGCCTCGAAGATACCGCTGAAATCCTCGCGCTGCATGGGCAGAAGCTTGTCCAATGCCTTTCGCCGGGACTCTTCGGTCTCAGACAGGATCATCTGACGCACATATCTGATTCGATCACCGGAGAAGAACATATGTTCGGTGCGGCACAGCCCGATGCCTTCAGCACCGAACTTCACCGCTTGGGCTGACTGATCCGGCTGGTCGGCGTTTGTTCGCACACCCATTTTGCGGTGTTCATCCGCCCACGTCATGATCTTGTCGTAGGTCTTGAACACGTCGGAGTCGTCCGCCTTTAAAGAGCCCTCTAAAATAACCTGCAACACCTCCGAGGGCCTGGTAAGGATTTTCCCTTTGTAGACATGACCCGTTGTACCTGAAATGGAGATCCACTCTCCTTCTTTAACTTCCTCGCCTCGGGCCGTAAACTGCTTGCGCCCATAATCAATGCTCAGCTCCCCGCAACCGGCAACACAAACTTTACCCATCTGGCGAGCGACCAGCGCTGCGTGAGAGGTCATCCCACCCAGAGCCGTTAGGATACCGTCCGAGACCGACATACCCTGGATGTCTTCAGGAGACGTCTCAATACGAACAAGAATGACCTGTTCACCTGCGGCGGCATATTCTTTGGCCTGCTCAGCAGAGAAGGCCACCTTTCCGGAGGCCGCGCCCGGGCCTGCGTTCAGCCCCTTTGCGAGCATTTTAGCATCTTTCAACGCTGCTTGATCAAAAACAGGCCTGAGGTATTGGTTGAGCTGATCCGGCTCAACCCTCAACAGAGCCTCTTCTTCATCGATCAACCCCTCTGTAACTAGATCCGCAGCGATCTTGAAGGCAGCAAAACCGGTTCGTTTTCCAGTCCGGGTCTGCAAAAGATAGAGCTTCCCATCTTGTATGGTAAACTCCAGATCCTGCATATCTCTATAGTGCTTTTCCAATTTGCGCTGGATCTCATCAAGCTCTTTGAAACACTCAGGGAATAGCTCCTCCATTGTTGGAGGGTCGCCCTCTTCACGATCAGCCTTACGGAACTTCGAAGGGGTCCTGATCCCCGCCACAACGTCCTCACCTTGTGCATTCACCAAAAACTCACCATAGAAGAGATGTTCACCGGTGGCGGGATCCCGCGTGAAAGCCACACCAGTACCTGAATTCTCCCCCATGTTCCCGAAGACCATAGTCTGTACGTTTACAGCGGTTCCCCATTCACCGGGGATATCATTCAGCTTGCGGTAAACAATGGCCCGCTCGTTATTCCATGAACCGAACACCGCGCTCACTGCGCCCCAAAGCTGCTCTTGGGGTGTAGTTGGAAATGGCTTACCTGCCTTTTCTTTGACCACTTTCATATAGCTTTCGCACAGCTCTTCAAGGGCATCTCCGTCCAGCTCTGCGTCGATCTTCGCCCCCTTCTCCTTTTTCTTGGCGGCGAGCTTCTCTTCAAAAGCTGAATGAGGGACCCCCATAACTACGTCACCGTACATTTGGATGAGGCGCCTAAAGCTATCGAACGCAAACCTTTTGTTATCGATCTGCTTGCCCCATTCACGTGCGATATCAAAGTTGAGCCCTAGATTGAGAATTGTGTCCATCATCCCGGGCATAGAGACACGGGCACCTGAACGAACTGAAACCAAAAGAGGATTTTTGGGATCCCCGATCTTCGCATCCATCTGTTTTTCAAGGCTCGCCATGGCGGCATCGACTTCTTCTTTCAGCCCTTCGGGGTATTCCTTGCCATGCTCCACGTAATAGGTGCAAACGTCAGTGGTAATTGTAAACCCTGGAGGAACCGGAACTCCCAATCGTGACATCTCCGCCAAATTGGCACCCTTTCCACCCAGCAAATTCTTCTGGTCTGCTTTGCCGTCAGTTACTTCCGGTCCGAATTGATATACATATTTCATCTTACCTCTCCTCCAAACGGTTCTTCACAGTTAACGATTCATTTTCATTCTCTTACCATCCAACGGGATGCTTTTACAAGAGCACATGCAAAAACAAAGCTCCAAAAGGAACCAAAAAACCACAGAGCCCATTTGCCGTTGGGGCCGAACCCTTCTCGGTAATTCTCCGGGTCCGCCAACCAAAACTCATTGGTCCAGACCTGTAAAGACAGGTCACCGGCGTCCTTTAAGATAAGCATCAACCGGGTCCCTTTGTAACCGAGCCAAATAGACACGGCAAGGAGCCCGATACCCAAAACGAAAAGCATTACTCTCACGAGAACTATCCATACTCTGCAATGGGGTGATAAGCAAAGAGAAATTCGATTTCCCGGTGACACCGGCCACTAATCATTAAAAAGCTATTACATGGCTTCCATGACTCGATCCCGATAATGACACCATCTCACCGCTCACCCTGCGGCGATTATTTTAAAATCCGCGACCCGGCGAAACAAAGTGTCGACATCTCCAAGCAAAGCCAATCTGTTACCAACCGCGCCGTCTTTTGAATCCAGCACTCTAACATTATCAAAGAAATCATCAATAGCCGGGCCGAGTGTCGCCATTTTTTTCAATGCCGTCTCGTATTCACCGGCTTCCAAATCAGCAGCCACCTCTTCTTTGACCATCTCCAGCTCACCCCAGAGCTTTTTCTCTTCCGGAGCAGTTAAAAGATCTTGGCGAAAATCAGCCATGTCACCTTCGGCCTGCTTAAAAATGTTGATAGTCCTTCGAAAAGCTGTGGCAAGCTTTCCAAACTCAGGGGTCCCCTGTAGCGATAACACAGCCTTCACGCGATTATGCAGATCGCAGGGATCAACACCCCCCATCCCCCCCGAACCTCCGACCCCCTCATCACCATCAGCAATCAACACGGCCCTTACAATATCTCCAGGTGCGTCCGCAGACATAAGCCAACGTAACCTCTCTCGGAAAAACTCCACGATTTCTTCCGCCTGGATCTTCAAACTCTCCTGAAATCCCCCTTCCGCCGACTTCACCAGTTGCTCTATATCCACGCTTATTCCACCATCTAAAATGATCCTCAACACCCCCAAAGCCGCTCTCCTCAATCCGAAAGGATCGCCGCTGCCTTTAGGCTTCAGCCCTGCTGAAAAACCTCCGACTATCGTGTCCAACCTGTCCGCCAAGGCCACCACAGCCCCCACCTTTGTCTCAGGCAGAGGATCAGACGGACCCCTGGGCAGATAGTGCTCATATACAGCGACAGCGAGCTCTTCTCCCAGCCCGCCCCGCAACGCGTACTCCCTCCCCATCACCCCCTGCAGCTCAGGAAACTCGCCTACCATATGTGTGACCAGATCAGCTTTAGAGAGCAACCCGGCTTCGCGAGCAATCTCCGGATCAGCGCCGAATAGAGGCGCCAACTCTCCGGCCAGCCGAGAAACACGCTGGACTTTCTCTTTCATTGAGCCCAGCTTCTTTTGGAATGTGACCTCAGCCAACTCTTCAACCCGATCTTTCAAAGGAACCTTCAGATCCTCTTGCCAAAAAAAGCGCGCGTCTGATAGTCTGGCAGCCAGCACTCTCTCGTTGCCCTTAATCGACACTTCGGGATCTTTTACCTCCGTCCCCAGTATGGTAACAAAACGCGGCGCCAACTTGCCTTCGGAATCCTCCATAGCAAAATACCGCTGATGCGTCCTCATGGCTGTCACCAAAACCTCAGGAGGCATCTCCAAAAACTCTTCACTAAACTCTCCGCACACTGCCACAGGCCACTCGGTCAAATGAATAACCTCTTCCAAGAGAGGCTCATCCGGGCGTACTCTTAATGAATGCTCCTCCTCGAGTGCCCGTATCTGCTCTTCCACAACCCTCCGCCGCTCGATGTGATCCGCCAGCACTCCCCCCTCTTTCAGCCTCTCCAAGTAATGCTCCGGAGCTCCGATTCTGAGTGGTTCGGGATGAGAAAACCGATGCCCCATGGAAAACTCTCCTGAGCGAACGTCTGCACATTCAACCGTCAGGACACGCTCACCAAGAAGAGCCATCATCCATTTTATGGGTCTTATAAATGTCGTCGCGCCATCTCCCCACCGCATTGATTTCTTGAACCGTAACCCTGCGACAATACCGCTCAGCAGCTCCGGCAACACCACAGAGGCGGCGAGACCCGGCTCCTCTCTCCGGCAGGCGATATACTCACCCTTGGGGGTGCTCTCTCTACGAAGCTCATCAACACCCACCCCCATCTTCTTTGCGAAACCAACAGCCGCCTTTTTGGGAGCCCCTGAGTCGTCAAAGGCGACCCTCGCCGGTGGGCCGATGACAAGCTCCGAGATATCCTCTTGTTTCCCCGCCACATCTTCTACATAAACCGCCAATCTGCGAGGAGCCGCAAAAACCTTAATCGCCCCATGAGTCAACCGCGCTCCTGTCAGCCCTTTCATTATGATCCTGGGAAGCTGCTGAATCACATCCTGCAGCTCTCCAGCCGGGATCTCCTCGGCGCCTATCTCAAAAAGCAGAGGCGCATTAGTGGCCTGAACCGTCCCCTCATCCGTCCCCTCATCCGGCTTGATAACCTCTTTACCATCTCCGGCCGCACCCACCGCTCCGGCCGCACCCACCGCTCCGGCCGCACCCACCGCTCCGGCCGCACCCTCCGCTCCGGCCACAACTGCAGCAACACCTTCGCTCACATCCTCACCCTTATCTGTTTTGCTTTTCAGGAGAGGAAACCCCTCTCTCTCCCTCGCCTCCACAAAAGCTTGGGCCACCTTGAAAGCTATCTGCCTGACTCTCAAAATATAAGCTTGCCTCTCAGTGACGCTCACCGCCCCCCGGGCATCTAAGACGTTGAAAACATGGGAGCACTTAAGACAACAATCATAAGCGGGAAGAACACACTCCTTTTCCAATGCCTTGAAAGCCTCAGCCTCAAACTTATCGAACAACTCATGATGCAGCCCGATATCAGCCACTTCAAAATTATAGGTCGAGAGCTCCCACTCATCTCGTTTGTGGACATCACCGTATTTCACACCCGGACACCACGTCAGGTCGAACACACTGTCCACTCCTTGGAGAAACATGGCTATCCTCTCCAACCCATAAGTCAGCTCCGCCGAAACAGGGCGACAATCCAGCCCACCGGCTTGCTGAAAATAAGTAAACTGAGTGATCTCCATGCCGTCCGCCCAGACCTCCCAACCAAGACCCCACGCTCCGAGGGTAGGTGACTCCCAGTTATCCTCTACAAAACGAATATCATGTTTCAAAGGATCAATTCCCAAAGCGATAAGGCTATCCAGATAAAGCTCCTGCACATCGGGAGGGTTGGGTTTCAAAATCACTTGATACTGATAATAATGCCCAAGACGGTTCGGGTTCTCTCCATAGCGCCCGTCGGCCGGTCGCCTGGAAGGCTCCACATAACAAACCCGCCAGGGCTCCGGACCCAAAGACCTCAAAAAAGTCGCAGGATTGAAAGTCCCGGCGCCGGTCTCTATGTCCCAAGGTTGCCATATAACGCAACCCCTCGACGCCCAAAATTCCTGCAGTTTTGCAATGACATCTTGAAAATGCATGGTCTTTACAAATCTCCGTTCAAGGATGTTAAAAGGATCTTAAAAAGCTAAACCTCAAAAGCTCCAAAATATTCACGGAACCCTACTCCGCTACACCCGCCTGTCAACCCTGGACCAAACCACCAGCAATTCTAATTTTGACCGTAGAGTGAGAAATGACATTCCTTTTTACAGGCTTTTATGCTTTGAAAGTGT
>JAABSF010000722.1 GCA_011390535.1 Deltaproteobacteria bacterium
TCGATGAAAGCGTTTATCAAAACCGGCTTTCCTTTATCGGCAATTTGTTTGGCCTCTCTCAAAGAACCGGGGACATCTTCCGAACTGGTAACGCTGATGCCATGCGCCTCAAACCCGGCCGCCACCCGGTCATAATCCACGCGGCCGAGCTCCACTGCGACTGGAGTATTAAAAACATCTATTTGCTCTCGCGCTATCTGTGCCCACGCGCCATCATTACCCACCACTGCAATCACGGCTGCTCCGTGGCGCTGGAAGGTATGAAACTCGCTTAAGGAATACCCTGCCGAGCCGTCTCCATAGAGCAACCAGACCTCTGCCTCGGGACGACAGAGTTTTGCTCCCAAAGCAAAACCTCCACCGGCCCCTAAAGTACCGAACGGCCCCGGATCAAGCCAACTTAAAGGCCTGCGAGGCCGAACTATATATGAAGCCGTCGCAACAAAGTCTCCACCATCGCCGATTATTATGCTGTCTTCCTTAAGGACATCGTTGATCTGCTCACACAAATCCACCGAATTTATTTGATCCGTCTTCTCTCGCGCTATGTCTTTTATCTCCGCGTCACGAGCCCTCTCACGAACCATAAGGTGTTCGTGCCAATCTTTCCAACATTCGACGGGACGCACACCCTCCGAGAGCTTGCGCAAAAACCCACCGGGATGACCCAAAACACCCAATGAGGGTTTGCGATTCAGCAACATGTCGTGTCTACCGAGGTTCACGCTTATTATAGGAGTTCGTCGGGGAATAGTCCGCCCATATCCTAGCCTGAAATCCTGAGGCACACCCGCTAATATCACCAGATCCGCTTCTTTCAAGGCCTTGGTGCGCTTATGTCGAAGATGCAGAGGGTGCAAACCCAACAACCCACGCGCCATCCCCGACAGATACACCGGAATGCCGAGCTGAATAAGCGCAGCTTGGAGTCCACCCGCGCCATCAGTCTGTGTTGGTGTGCGACTCCCCAAAAGAGCCTGGCTGCCCAAAACCATGAGCGGCTTTTCGGCTTTATGAAGAAGCTCCGCTGTTTTGAGGATATCCTTTGGAGTAAACCTGGGAGTGTCGTTTACGAATAATTCCACCGTTCGTGTAGAAAAAGCATTTGAAAACAAATAGTCCAAATGTTGTTTCATATACCAACCCAGCGCTAGATTTTTCAATCCCGGCCCTTTAGAGCGAGCCGCGGAATACCAACCTCTCACCATCTCCTCCGGATAAAGCAGGTCCACAGGTATCTCAACAAACACCGGCCCCGGCACCCCCCCTCGAGCCACCCTAAAAGCTTTCTCCAACATTGGCTCTATTCCGCTCACCCTCGTGGCCGAACCCACCCACTTTACATGCGGGCGCATCACAGCCTTCTGATCGATATCCTGCAACGCTCCCTTGCCTTTGAGCAAAGTCGGAACCCCGCCACCGATTAAAACCACCGGCGACTGCGCCATCTTGGCATTCCTTACGGCGGTGACGGTGTTGGTGACTCCGGGCCCGGCCGTCACCACTGCGACCCCCACCTTCCCACTCAGCCGCGCCGTAGCATCTGCAGCAAAAACAGCCGTAGCCTCATGCCGCACATCGACGACTCTTATCCCAACATCTTCAGCCGCCGCCAGAATCGGAGAAATATGCCCTCCACATAAAGTAAACAAGCGCGGCACGCCATATTTAACCAATACTTTGGTCACCAAATTTCCACCACATTCTCGCATTTAAGACCTCTTTTTCAGTATAGACAAAAAACAAGGCCAACTTATATCCCCTCCCAGCCGCCCGTCAACAGTCCCATTCCGGTCGGCCTCCAACACTTTCTTTCCGTTCGGCGGACAACACAAATATCAAGATTGGTTTTTTAGCAGAATATTTCCCCGCAACCTGGAGGATTCATCGCCTATCGTTATGGAGATTCTCTTTACTCTTTATTCTTCTGTTTGCTTCTTCTTTGCAGCGGTGATTCTATAGATAGTCAGAAAGCAAAATCCTCCGCACAAAAAGAGCAACACCAAAGTCACCCAGAGAGGCGGGCGGTAATCAGTGACCGTTTCTCCGTTAGATGAAGCCGCGGCTGGACGAAGTGAACCCTTGGAAAAACCAGGTTCGGCCGGCGTCTCT
>JAABSF010000723.1 GCA_011390535.1 Deltaproteobacteria bacterium
GGCTCAGGTGTTTTGGGGTTGGAGTTTCCAGATTTGCCCAGCTTGGTGCGGCGGCAAATATCAGAGCTGGCTTTTTGGGAGGTTAGCGAGAAAGAGGGAAAGATCATCGTGAGTTTTGTCGGCGATCTAACAGAGGCGACGGAGTTTGGCGAGCTGCCGAATTTGTTGTCGGGAAAGGTTGAATTCGATGTGTCTGGGATCAGATATATCAATTCGACCGGGCTGAGGTCATGGGTCTATTTTCTGGAAGCACTTCATAATGTAAAAGAGTATGCCTTTACACAAATCTCGCCACCCTTTTCCCGGCAGGCATCCATGATCCCCAGCATGTTGGGGAGGGGTAAGGTTTTGTCACAGTTTGTTCCTTATTTCTGTGAAGAGTGCAGAGAAGAAAATGTCCGCTTACTCGAAGTTTCAGATGATTCAGAAATGTCCGAAATGGCCCGGCATATTTTCAAATGTTCAAATTGTGGAGCGAAGCTAGTTCTGGATGACATTCCAGAGAGGCTTTTCGGCTATCTCTCCGGTTAGGGCTCGTTGTCCTTTTTAAAAGGAAGTTTTGTATGAAAAAGCGTTTTATACCGGGGTTTGTCGTTGGTGTTTCTGTCGGTATTGTCGCAGCCTTGGTTGCTCTGTTGAGACCTGGGTGGGTGGAAGGGTTGGAGCTCTACACTTATGATGTGAGAGCACGCGCGGCATCAAATCGAGGTCGCGCTGATCCTCGTATAGTTTTGGTTGATGTTGACGACTATGACATCCGGTGGGTGCAGCGTAACAGTCAGCTGAGTTGGCCGTGGCCTCGCGAGATCTTTGCGATGGTTGCCAAGCATCTTTTAGAGAGAGGCGCAGCGGCGGTGGCTTTTGACTTTCTATTTTTGGATCCCGGCAACTCGGGTGTGGAGGATGTTGAGCTTTTTGGAAAAGTTTTAGGTTCTTCCCCAGGTACGATAATCGGTTTGGAGTTGTCGAGGTTCGCCAAGAACCGGGGGTCGGCCGGGCCTTGGGCGGCGCGCATAAAGACTTTTAGTTCATGTGAAAAAGCAAAGGGGGTGGCACAAGATTTCTTGTGGTGGCAGAGCAGGGTGTTTCTTATCAAGCGTGATAAAGGGCAAGGTGACGGCGGTGGATGCGAGGTTTGGATTGGAGGTGAAAAGAGCGAAAAGGTGCTAAGGAAAGAGCTGCAAAGGCTCTCCTCTCACGAACCATTTTTGGAACTTTTTGGGGATCTTTCAAAGGTTCATTTGAGTCGTTTGAGTAACACTGATTTAAGTAAAGAACAGACCGAGGAACATATCGCCGTGGAGCGTGGGGCCTTGCCATGTTCAGTGCCGGAAGGGAGTAATTTTCCTGATTATCCGCATATAATCCCTCCTCTTGTTCCTCTGATGGTAAACGCGCGACTGGGAGTAGTGAGTCAAAAACCCGATGAAGATGGTATTTTTCGGCGATATGCACCTGTCATGTCACATGAAGACAAACTATTTCCATCTTTTGGTGTTGCAACCGCCTTAGCCGCCTTCCCGGAAAAGAAGCTGAGATCTACATCAAAAGGTTTGTTTTACAATGGGAAAAAAATTCCACTGGATGAGAGTGGGCAGGCTATTTTGAGGTATCACGGGTCAGGCAATGTTTATTCAAGGGTGGGGGTAAGGCATATTTTGAACGTGGTAGCCCAGAACATGGAGATTGACATGTTCGTCGGTTCAATGAGTGAAGCGGTAAACTCTTTGAACGGTAGCTTGGATCTTTCTCGGGGTGGAGATTCTGGGGAGGTGGATCTCGCTGAGAGAAAGAGACGTTGGGATGAAGCATTGGATAGGTTGTCCGGGATAGACATATTTCACGACAAGTGCAAACAAGAGCTGGGGCTTCTTCTGAAGAAGATGAAGAGCCTACAACCTTTGATAAAGACTGAATCAATAAGAATAAATCCGGAGGCGGAGAATTCGCTGAAGAGTCTGGAAAAAATTTTAAGGGACCAGGAATGCCGGAAAAAACCCGAAGATACTTTGGTCAAGTATCTAAAGGAAGCGGACAGAGGAAATCCCCGCAGTCTCGCGAAGAGTGGCGGGATTACAGCGGGCCAGGTAAAAGATAGAATATTTATAATT
>JAABSF010000724.1 GCA_011390535.1 Deltaproteobacteria bacterium
CTTTTGGCCCGTCCTAATGAAAAAGGTGTCAAAGGTTAGCAATTAAGCTTTTCTCTTAACAGCGGATTATTCCGAATGTTGGACCGGCCGGGCTGGAGTCTTCGCAGGGCTCGACAAAGCAAAGGTGTCAGGGATTAGCAGTTAAGCTTTTTTCTTGAACGCCTTTGTCCTTATTAGGGCTGTATGAGGCTGAGTTATGAGTCAGCCCTTAACAGATTTTTGATGAGCTGGACTATAAAGGCCCGGGATATTATTGCCGGTTCTTTTTCTTCGGAGCTTTCATTTTGGGCTGAAAGGTCTCTGGTGGGTTCACCTTCTTCGGTAGTTTCTTTGTCAGCCTCTCTTTCAGCTTCTGTGTCTTTTGAACTCTTGGCGGTCCATTTCGACCACCTCTCCTGCAGGTGATCTTTCAGCCAGGAATAGCGTTCAGGCCAAGGTGCGTTCGCGATTTTCTCCCAGCGCCGCTTTTCCTGATCCGCTCTGGAGAGCCGCGCGATGGCCCATCCGGGGATGGACTCCATGGGGACCTCAAGCAGCGCTGTCTTTTTGTGTCTGCGCCGTTCGCGATCCAGCGGATGAAATGTGGCGACATGTAAGTGATTCCAGTGACCTGCGTCATAGTCAGGTGTCAGGATCTCTGAAAAAAGATCGCTCGCATCCATTCGGCACACCGCAAGCCGGAGCAGAAAGCCTTCACGGGTAAGGGGAGTTCCGTAACATAGGTGATCGCGTTGAAAGCCAAGGCCTTTTTCGTAATGGTCGGCTACTGTTACCTTCAGATCCCCGGCGAAAACGAACCCGTGGATGTCGATGGCTATGCCCAGAGTGTGTTTTTCATAACCATCTTCCGGGGACCACTCAGGATCCATTACCGGCCTGTAGGCCGAAGACCAGATTACCTCAGTGACCCCGATATTTTTCAACACATCTCCGAGGCGGCTCAGCGCCAAGGCAAGCCGGCAATCCATGTGACGGTTTCTTTGGTCACTGAAATAGTCTGTGTATTTAACTCCTCCGAAGCGCCATTCCTTTATCAGCACAGGAGTGGTTATGCCCTCTATCGGTCCGGTGTACTCGAAGCCGACCCCGGCGTCTGTGATCTCGGCGAAACAAGCCAAATCGCTGTTGGGCGGACCGGGAAAACGGAGATCTACATCGCCGTAATCAGCAATCCGGCCCTCCAACGACAAGAGGCTTCTATAACTGAAAAATGATGGAGATGCTATTAATGGCACCAAATCTGCGACCATGCGGAACTCTTCAACAAGAGGCTGCAAAAGAAAGCCGAAGAATTTTTGGGAGAATGATGAAACATCGAACCTCTCAAAAGGAGCCCGGTCTATAGAAATCGGCTTGTTTTTCTCCCCATGTAAAGGTCTTTGGAAAAGGATCGGCTTTCTTATGATGGGGTTTCTTGTGAAGTTCAATTTGGGGGATGAGTTGTTTGAACGCACTGGAAAAGCAACATCATCATACGTCAGAGGATTTTCGATTTTTAGTTCAAGGTCGTTTTTGGCTGAAAACCTTGAGGTTACAGAGGGTTCAGGTGCGGATGCGAGAGCAATGGAAGAAGTGGCCATAAGTAACAACACAGAGATAACGTGGGTGTTAACCCTTAATAAACTCCATAGACTGGGAGAAAGGGGACTTTTCAGGTATGTATGACCTGTTTTCTTCATTGTGGGTTAAGATCTCTTTTCTTACCGGACTTTATTTTCTATTCCAAACTCTTCCTTTTATTATAATTACAACGTTTGTGACAAGCAAATGTTCCAAACAAAAAGATCCGGCGCTAAGTTCTCACTTGTTTTTCGTTTACATTTCCGTTGCCGACGTGCTACTCAATGGGCGGTTTGTGAGTGGATTTGCGGGCGGTGTAAAGTAATGCCCGTCGGGGTTCAGGGGCGATTTGAGTATTACCCCAAAAGGGTTGGTTTGAGATAAACTTTGTGCCTATAAAGTGCATGTCGCGATCTGATTTTCTGATCGCCGGGTGATATATCCATTTAAATTAAACATGTAAATTGAACATGAAACGACCTGAGGGTTTCATATGCGTTTGAAGAAAATAGAGCTTGTCGGCTTCAAGTCTTTTTGTGATC
>JAABSF010000725.1 GCA_011390535.1 Deltaproteobacteria bacterium
ACTGTGTTGGTGGAACCCACCTCGGGAAATACCGGTATTGCTTTGGCTTGGGTGTGTGCAGCGAAAGGTTATCCAATTGTTCTGACTATGCCCGAGTCTATGAGCATTGAGCGCAGAAAAATGCTCAGGGCCTTTGGCGCCAAGCTGATTCTAACACCCGCCTCGGAAGGAATGCCCGGCGCGATCCGAAAAGCCGAAGAGATCGCTGCGTCCCACGACTCTTATGTTATGTTGCAGCAATTCGAAAACTCAGCCAACCCAGCGGTCCACAGAGAGACGACCGCCGAAGAGATCTGGGAGGACACCGACGGTGCTGTTGATATAATAGTCTGCGGCGTGGGCACCGGGGGCACCATGACCGGGGTGGCGGAGGTGCTGAAAGAACGAAAACCGGCTATAGAGGCTGTAGCTGTAGAGCCCTTGACCTCTCCGGTGCTGTCGGGCGGGGAGCCTGGTCCACATAGAATTCAAGGCATCGGCGCCGGTTTTATCCCCAGAGTTCTGCGTACCGAAATCATCGACGAGATCATTAAAGTAGGAGAATTGGATGCGGCTGAGATGACACGCAGACTGGCGAAATCCGAAGGTATACTGTGCGGGATATCTTCGGGAGCGGCGGTTTGCGCAGCTCTCCGGCTCGCAAACAAGCCTAAAAATGCAGATAAAACCATTGTGGTGGTTTTACCTGACTTCGGAGAAAGATATTTAAGTACTTGGATATTCGATAATGAGCACCTATGAAATCGAAAAAAATAATGTGAACCACACGGCCACTCAAATAAGTGGGAATAGAAGAGCATATTGCCGTGTTTTAAGAGACACAACGGAAGTTAAAAAGCAAGACCGATACGGTAAAGAAGGATTGGAAGGAGTAGTAGAGGAGCTCTGTCGTCCCAGCCCTTCCACAGATAGAGGAGTTCCCGGCGGAGTCTGGAAACATCATACACTGCCATCACGCGACGCCCTGGTCACAATAGTCGAGATGTTGCGCGGTGTTTTTTTTCCGGGATACTTCGGACCCCAAGACGTAGACCCTCACTCCATACGTTACCACGTCGGCTCCACCCTGGATCGTGTGGCCGGTTTAATAGAAGACCAGATTCTGCGAGGGCTGTGTTTTGCTTGTGAGCTTAGGGCTGACTCAAGAATAAGATCGCAGGACCGAAGGCGTCGAGGCGCCCGACCTGCAAGGCGCGAGGAGGGCAAATACAATGACGTATTCGACCGACGAGCAACGAAGCAGGTCGGAATGGATCAGCGTCCGAATCCAGAAGTTATTTTTGAGTCAGCCCTTGATATAGATAATTGCCGTGAGTGTCTTCCCCGCTCCCGGCAGATCACCAACGCTTTTTTGAAGCGGCTTCCGGATATTAAACAGTTGCTCCAAACCGATATCCGCGCCGCTTTTGAAGGTGATCCTGCTGTTACCAGCCCGGACGAAGCGGTGTTCTGCTATCCAGGGATCATGGCCGTAACATCTTACAGAGTCGCTCATGAGCTATGGAAGCTTGAGGTTCCTCTTATCCCGAGAATGATCACCGAACACGCCCACTCCATCACCGGCATAGATATTCACCCAGGGGCACAAATAGGAGAGAGCTTTTTCATAGACCACGGGACCGGTGTCGTCATAGGAGAGACATGCATAATCGGAGAGAGAGTCCGCATCTACCAAGGTGTAACCCTTGGGGCCAGAAGCTTCCCCCTCGATGAACAAGGTAAACCCATAAAAGGAATCGACCGGCATCCGGTGGTGGAAGATGGAGTAGTGATCTACTCAGGAGCAACTTTATTGGGGCGCATCGTCATCGGAAAAAATTCCATAATAGGTGGCAATGTATGGTTGACCCGCGACGTTCCTAGGAACAGTCGTGTCACTCAGTCCACCGCGCGACAAGAAACCTTTGAGGCCGGCTCCGGAATTTAAAAAAGACAGTGGTAGAGCCGGGGTTTCGACGCCTGCGTAAACCCGCTCGGCCGGTCCCCGTCCGCCCTGTTTTGCTTACATGTGAGAGAATATGCACACCATCAGGCCGAGCCAAAAGTTGAAGCAGGCTCGAAGGAAAGCCGGCGTCTCAATGTGCCGCTGTCCGG
>JAABSF010000726.1 GCA_011390535.1 Deltaproteobacteria bacterium
ACCTGTGAGCAGCTCCATAACCACAAACCTCTGCCCCTGAGTAGTCACCCCTTGATCCAAAAACCGGATAATGTTGGGATGATCCAGACGAGCCACCACGCTCACCTCCATTTGAAGCCTTGCCGCATCCTCGGCGTCTAAAACATCTTTCAGTAATTTCACCGCCACAGCACAGTCTTCCACAAGATCATATGCGCGCCAAACAGTTGCGACAGCCCCCTCACCGATTTGCTCGGATAAAATATACCTGAATGCCAGCGTTTTTCTTTGCACTTGCCTATCTATTCTTGGGTCCAGACAACCCTAGTTCCGTCGGTTTGCAGGAAGGCCAACACATGCACCTCTCCGCCCATTGCTTGGAGCACCTGAATCTTTGCGTATTTTACACCTTCTTCACCATAATCCAGCTTCAAAGCATAGACATTATCGGTCATAATGTAACCGGTTGTACCGGAGCCTCCGTCTCGGTAACTAATTCCGATTACAAGATCCTCCAGATTTTCACCGTCAGCCTCATATCCGGTCTCGGGGACCTCTTCGACATCATGAAAACCTGTCTCATTACCAAGGTTGATCCCCTCGACATGAGCGCCCATTTCGAAGGTGGGTCCATCTATGTGGGAAACATAGATATCATAGTCTTCGGCCCCTGCATCGCTGATAACCTCCATATTCATAAAATAAATCTTGGTTTCATCACTATGCATGAAGACCTTCAACAAAGTTGCCTCACCAGGCTCAGGTTCTTCTTCTCCCGCGTCAACGTCATCTCCTGCATCAAATTCGACCTCTGCATCCACGTCATCACCACCGTCGATGAGGTTAGCCGCATCCGGTGAACCTCCACCATTACCATTGTCATCACATCCTGCAAAAACACAAAGTGCAGTCAGAATTGATGCCAACATTAAGTAGTTTCTAAGTCTCATTTTCTCTCCTTTTTCGCGCACTCTTAAGCAAATAACAAATAACAAGGCTCTTCATTAACTCCATAATCAAAACAATTCACTTTTAGTTGTTTCTTATAATTGATTCAAGTCCCTTGGAGCCTTCACAATTGCACCGTATCTAACAGCCCACAGTGGTCGAATCAAGAAAAAATGATCAATCATTTTGAGACGCTGTAGAGCGTCTTTGGCAATAAACCTCCTTTCGACGCATACAGACTTTTGATGCCTACGGACTTTCGCATCAGGTATGCTTTCTTCGTTAAAGACAAACCCTTGAAAAGCTCTTTTTTTTTGCCTTTTGATGTGTTTCTTTGTTTGAGTTATCAGGACGTTAACAAATCAATTTGAGGACATCAGAGCATGAACAAGAAGTTTTCAGCCAAGGGTGCCGTGCTCACCGGAGCTCCGGTTCTGATTCTGGGGATGGTGGCGTCGCTAATGGTTTGGCGGCAATGGGACCACTCAGCGGGGCAACAAGTATCAGAGAGTCTTCACGAAAGAGAGACGGCGTTCTCCACTTTCGCGGCGCTGGTATACTCCAATCGAAAAGACCCTGCCCATAAACATTTTGACACTTGGATGCGAGGCCTTGTCCATGGCGAAAACGCTCCCTCGTCAGCGTTGATTTATGTAGGGGTGGTAGACAGTCAAGACAAGCTTCAACGTGTATGGTTGAACCCTAAAAGTGCAAAAGAGGCGATCCCAGGTCAGAAAGACAAACTGAGCGGCTCACCAAGAGAGGTCTTTGGAAAGCTGCAATCCGGAGAGATCGATCTAAAAGGCCGCTTGGAAAGTTATTCAGTAAGACTACCCGGCGACGGAGGTGCTTTAAAAGTGGGTTTTCTCGCACCCGATATCAAACATGTAAGCCTCGGGCCGCCTTACCTATGGTTTTTAATATCTGTCCTGGCAGCCATGGCGGCGGGAACGCTGGGAGGGGTTTTAACCCGGGGAAGAGGAAATCTCCACGTGAAAGATGCAAAAAAGACCAGGGCTGCGCTCATTGGAGTTTTGGAGGATATGGGAGTTACTGTTTCCAAAGATGCTTTCTTTAAAGGAGAGGATGTCGAAGTCATAACAGAGACACTGCAAAAGCTTAAAGAGATAAAAGAGATCCACAGCTCCCTCGGGGCTTTTCTTCCG
>JAABSF010000727.1 GCA_011390535.1 Deltaproteobacteria bacterium
AGGCCTGAGTCATCGCGGGAGGTGGGGGCCGGGCCGACGAAGCCGTGAGACTATATACTTCGGCGGTTTTCGCAATGTCCTTGTAGGATACGATGACCACACTTACACCACCAGAGAGACAATGCGTGGTTTTAGATCTATTTATGAAGACAGCATCATCGGAGCCAAAACCGCACATTTGATTGATTTGCCTGCACCAAGGTTTTTTCGCAAACTCTCTTTAATGGCTTGGGCCGATTATCGGAGGTACCACCACAAACAAACATGGGATGATGAACAAAAAGACTTTTCTCAAGCGGTAGCTACAAACAGGTTGGATTTGTCGGTTCAACTGAAGAGTTTGGTGAGCGGGGGCCATTCACTGGCCCTGCAGCTTCAGAATCTGGTGGAAATATCCGAAAAACCGGAAGGCGGGGGGGCGTCTTTGTATTGGGGCGTTGGTCCTTTGATTTTTCACGAATGGGCGCATTCCTACGGTAGCTTGAGGACAACCCTGGCTAGACGTACGCGGATCCCATCCATGAAAGAGCGTTACTCCGAGGCTTTTGGATTGCAGGCGCCGAATCCTGATCTGAAGCCTGAGTCGGCATGGCAAGCTGTTTTTGATACAGTTCTGCGATTCGATGATTGGTTGCACCTGTCAGGGGCCGTTTTCGGCTATTTAGTGGACGACATAATAGATAAAAGACTAACAAATGATGGGCTGCTTCAGCAGCGAAACGTAGGGAGAGCTTTACTTGCCGGTGGTGAGGTCGGCGTCCGGATGAAGTTTGACTTTGGAATGAAGGCCCGTTTCGGCTATTCATATTTGTTTGCCCGGAGATTGAGCGATACCTCAGGGGATGGTCCAGGTGATGAGCTGGAAGAGTCGGATAAACTCTCAGGTAGAACTCCTCATGCAGTTTTCTTGAGTCTGCGTTATTCACCCATTTCCCGGCTGAAGCTTTTTTCGTTTTTCAGGCTGGCCGGGCCCACTCCCATGACAGACCCCGACACAGCAGCTCGGGTGATCGTTGGCTCGCGGTTATATTGGAATGGAGGAGTTTCTTTTGGGCCATTTGATGGGTTGAGCGCTTATATATCGGCCACCAATATACTGGACGCTGAGAATGAAACTCTACCAGGGTTTCCGGAGCAGGGGAGGACTTTATGGGCGGGAGTCGGGTACACTTACTAGAGCCTGTTGCAAAACTCCTCTTGTGGGAGGATTGGGGCGGTGTTCAAGCCTCACAGAACTCGTCTCACGGAAAATGAATCTGCGGTTACAATTTCAAGGATAGTTTGGTTTTTATTTTCGATCATTTGAAGTCACTGCATTATCGGGTGTCAATTCTCGATCATTTGAAGTCTTTACATGATCGGGAGTTTGTGACCTCAAGTGTTTGACTTGAGGGATCAAGAGGGCTGTGATCAACAAAAAAGAGAGGATGTCCGCAGCAGCGAAAGATAACCAAATCCCGTCGATTTCCCAGAGCTTAGGCAGGATGAGGAGCAGGGGGATAAAAAACAATACAGGGCGGGCCACATTTGCGACGAAAGCCGGACCGGCTTTTCCAAGAGCTTGAAAAACAGCACCACCGACTTTATTGAACCCCGCCAGGAAAAAGGCGGCCACCATAAGCCGCATGGCTCTTGGGCCTGCATCAACAAGCTCCGGATCACTGGAAAAAATCCTCAGCACCGGTTCGGCGAAGAGCAGCAGGGTGAGTGTTACCGCTGAACATAGCGCGAGCGCCATGATCTGTGAAATCTTAATTGTCTCCAAAGTGCGATGATGTTTTCCGGCCCCATAATTATAACCCACTATAGGTTGCATACCCTGTGCGATTCCGATGGCGGGCATGGCCGAA
The DNA here is from genome assembly GCA_011390535.1 of Deltaproteobacteria bacterium. Lineage (GTDB taxonomy): Bacteria > Myxococcota_A > Polyangia > HGW-17 > SLPX01 > SLPX01. Next base: position 1,851 of record JAABSF010000727.1, read on the forward strand.
AAGATGATCACCCTGTTGTTTACGCCGAACACCGCGACGGCGATATTGCCCCCGTATAAAGCGGCCAACCTGTTGACCATCCCGAAAATGATGGACGATGAAGCGAGCCTAAGTAGGGATGGAAACCCTATCAAAACTATCTCCCAAAGGACAGCCGCTTTTGGTTTCATGCCCTTGGAGGTGAAGGGCACCGACGAGCGGCCGGAGCGAA
>JAABSF010000728.1 GCA_011390535.1 Deltaproteobacteria bacterium
CTATGTTGGATTTTTTTGTTTATTATCTAGTTTTATGTGAAGAGGTTTAGAATGTTTTTAATGACTACGATTAATGACAGCTCAAAAAAAAAGAAAAAAAAAGAAGAATCAATGGTTGAAGAGACATCTGGTGAGGAGAAAAACAAAACGCGGACAGAGAAAAAAGTGGACCATGGGAAGAAGCTTTTTATTGCGGCCGTTATTATTTCCTTAATCGGGATTGGTGCATCAATTGAGCTTACCAGAGTTCACCACAAGGCTCACAAAGATATCGCAAGCAGCTGCGATATTTCAGATAAGGTGAGCTGTACATCCATAGCTTTAACTGATGAGGCGGTGTTTTTAAGGGTTCCGATTTCAGTGTGGGGAATTTGCACATATCTTGTTTTCGGCGTGTTGGCGGTTTGGGGCATGGGCCTGAAAGAAAGAAAAAGCTTCCCTTGGGGGATCTGTTTTTTGTTTGGACTCGCCACTGTCATTTATTCAGTTTGGCTTGGTTATATCGCATATTTTAAATATGGTTTTGTGTGTCTTTGGTGTACTGCGTTGTATGTGGTGAATATGGCCCTCATGATTTGCGGTATCCTTGGCGTGCGAAGAAGCGGTGTGGGTTTTGCCGGGGCCGTTAAAGGAGAAGTTGCGTATTTATGGAGTGTTCGTGAGTTGACCTTGCCGCTGGCATTTTTAGCTGGGCTGATTGCAGCCGGGTTGATTTACTTTTATCCGGCACATCCTGATAAAAAACAAGCTGCAAAAGACGTGGATTTTTCAAAAAATATAAGGGTAGAAAAAGACAGACGAAAAGCTGGTGGTGGGGCTGAAAATGACGGCAAGGGCAGCCCACGTCGGAGAAACGATGGGGCTGAAGACAAGAGAGATGAAAATGGTGTTCCCATCGTGGGGAAGTACAAGTTGGTCGACTCGTCGACTCCGGTCCGTGGGGCTGAAAATCCCGATCTCATATTGGTGGAGTTTTCTGACTATGAATGCCCCTTCTGTGAGAGGGCACATTTGAACGTTAAAAAGGCCTTTGAAAAGTACAAACACAGAATGAAAATGTACCACAGGCACTTTCCTTTAGATCAGAGCTGCAACAGGTTGGTAAAAAGACCATATCATCGTAGCGCATGTAATGCGGCGAGAGCCTCGGTTTGTGCGGGGCGCCAGGGTAAGTTCTGGGAGATGGATCACGTCTTGTTTATCAACAAGAAGAGCCACACAGGGGATGCCCTGATGGAGCTTGTCGGGCAGGTTGGGTTGAACGAAAAAGAGTTCAAGCGGTGTATGGAGAGCGATAGCTCCATGGAGCAAGTGAAAAAAGATATTGAGGTGGGCTTGGCGCTCAAGATGAGAGGGACGCCCACGTTTGTTTTCTACGGCCCTCATCTTGATCGAAAGATGGTTTCCGGCCTTATCAAGGTGAAATCTTTTGATAGTTTGTTTAAAGCTCTTGATAAGGCCAAAGCGCAGGCTGAGTCGGAAGCCGGCTCTCGTTCCGAGTCTCAGGCGGATTCGGAAGAAGGCGGTGAAGAGTCAGACACTGCGCAGTCGGAATAAACGTGCAGCTGGGATTTACAAGTGACATTCATATAGATTACCATTTGGAGGCGGCAGGCCTCATCGCCGGTGTCTTGGCCGAGCGGGAGCCTGACGTCTTTGTTGTGGCAGGTGATGTGACGCCGGATATGCACTTGCTGGAGAAGACGTTATCGATCCTCGCTGAAGCAAAATCAAAAGTTTTGTTTGTTCCTGGGAATCACGATCTGTGGTGCCGGAGTCATCGCTCCGGGAATAAGCGACCTTCAGGGTTCGATAGTCTTCAACGTTATGAAACAGTTCTCCCCAAGCTGACATCTCAGGCGGGCGCGGTTTATTTGCCCGCTTCACCATATATTTTTGGAGGGGTGGGTTTTGTAGGTGTGACAGGCTGGTATGATTGGTCTTTCAGGAATGTTGAATTGGAAGATGTTTTACCCGTGGAGGTGCTGAAATCCGGCAAGTTCTCATCATTGGAATGGATGGATGGTGTCTGTAGTTATTGGGGGGGCCGAGATGGAGAACCATGGGGACCGCCTGTAATTGTTGATTA
>JAABSF010000729.1 GCA_011390535.1 Deltaproteobacteria bacterium
TTCAGAAAAAGGTGTCAAAGGAAAAAGGTGTCAAAGGTTAGCAATTAAGCTTTTAGCCGCCATCGAATCTTTAATGATTACAATGCTTTTTGTTTGAATAATGATTGCCGGGACCTGCTTTTCTCCGAAAAAGGTGTCAAAGATTAGCAATTAAGCTTTTACGCGCCCTTTAAATATCAATGATTATAATAAGTTACCTGGGATTCTGTTTTCGAGCGGGTCTTCAAAACGCAGTATGGCGCGATAGTTTGGCGGCGGTCAGTGTGAGTGTGTTTAGTTGGCAGGGTCTGTAATCTGACCAGTGATGCTGTTGCGACAGACTCAAGAATTTTCTTCCACGTAAAGAATAGGGTTAAGGCAGGTAGGGGCTCAACGCGGCTCTATTCCTTGTCCGGGAAGTTAAGAAGATCCATGTCCACGCTGTTGGTCACGGTGATTACGGATGCTTCCAAGGGTGATGCTATTTATGGGGTCTAAAGCAACATGGTTTAACTGTGCTTTTTAGTTTCTAAGTCTGCTTTTGTGTTTCTAAATGTGTTTCTAAATGTGGTTTTGAATGTGGTTTTGAATGTGTTTTTAAATGATGTTTTGAATGTTGGCTCATGAACGAGAGTGGGCGTTTAAGAGATGTATCAGGAATGACAGCGTGCCTTTGAGTGATGGCTCATGAATGACAGGATTTTTTCTTTTTTTGTCGCTGCGGTCGGGATTGTTACCGCAGTGGGATTCTACATGTTTCCCCCCTCAAAAAGGGCAAGGAAACCAAATGATCCCATACTTAAAAACGGATTCTTCCGCCGTGGTGGGAATAAGCCGGCTCACAACACAAAGAGGAGCAGTGGAGAGAATTGGAACGACGGGATGGAGATAGGGGAAAAGTTCGGACAGGGGTTGTCTGCAAGAGAATGGGCGGAAAAGGAGAATGTTGCCGGAAGATCGGCGGGAGAACATCTGCAAACAGTTGATTCAGCTGATGAAAAGAATCACCCGCTACAGAAATGTATCAACTTAGATGACAATGACCTTCAGGCTATCGAGACTTATGTCTTCAGAGACGCCTATCGAGATTCAAAGAGAGTTGATTACAAAAAAGGGAAGGGAGGGGCGAAGAAAGCCGGCGGAGGGATGGCTGGAGGTATGGCCGGAGGTATGGCCGGAGGTATGGCCGGAGGTATGGCCGGAGGTATGGTCGGAGAGATGCCCGAAAGAGATAGGTTTGCGAGCTTTTCATGTATGAGCGAGCCCGGCGAGAATGACTGGCGGCGCGGGCCGGGAAAAAATGAGACTCATCAGACATTCAACTCCTTTCGGAAATATTGGAACTCATATCCACCACAAAAACGGGTGATTTTGTTGAGGGAAGTCGGAAAATGGAGCTCGCGTCAATCTGAAGAGAAGAGCATTTTAGCTGAATTCTTGTCGTTGTATTTTTCAAGACCTGTTCGTTGGGGCAAACCTTTGACCGGACCTTTCAGAGAGAGGAAAAGATTCACCGCGTTCAAAAAATGGAAACAGCTCCACACCGATTCGATCACAAGAAAGCTGGCAGAGCCGAGGCCTTGGGATGTGATGTTGGTCATGGGAGTTACCCATTATGACCTTTATCCCGACGAAGCATGGAATTTTGTCTTTGGGGTGGCATTTCCAGGGCAAGGAGTAGGGGTCTATTCCCTCGCGCGTTTCCGTGAATCCTTCGGAGGAGGCGGAGAGATGGACGAATCGCGGAACAAGTATTTATTGAGAGCCATGAAAGTCTTGAGTCATGAGGTAGGTCATCTTTTAGGGCTCGAGCACTGTACAGCTTTTTCGTGTAACATGAACGGCAGCAATAATTTGGATGAAACCGACCGTGCTCCCATCAGCTTGTGTCCGTTGTGCCTGGCAAAAATGAGCTGGGCCCTTGGGCTGGACGTACATAAAAGATACCGCAAACTAAGCCGGTTTTTTGCAAAGCACGGGTTCGAAGAGCAGGCGAACCGGTATGCTGAATTAGCCCGCATTACAGCTAAGCCCTAAACCGATTTTTCCCATAGACTCTCAATCAACATTAAAATCACAATACAATTCAGCAAACCAATGAGAGCACTG
>JAABSF010000730.1 GCA_011390535.1 Deltaproteobacteria bacterium
TATGTAGGGTCCATTGTAGGCGCTATGGTGTTGGGAGTTGTCTGGATTGGTTCGAGTCACGTCGCTGGGCTTCGGGCAGTTGATCCGGCGATGCAGTACAACGCGATTTATCTACCTCTCATTTTGGCGGTGGTAGGGATTTTGTGTTCAATCATCGGCACCTTTTTCGTACGAACTAAAGAAGGCGGGAATCCTCAGAATGCGCTTAACATAGGGACATTCGGTGCTGCGATTTTGATGGCTATTGCTTCGTTTTTTATCATTTACTTTATGCTACCTCCGAAATTTACGATACTGAAGGGGCTCACGGGCGGGGAGACCGAGATTTATAATTGGTACGTTTGGGTTGCCGCCATGGCTGGTCTCGCGGCCGGCACTGCGGTAGGGTTGATCACAGAATATTACACATCTGATAAACGGAAACCGGCCAGGAGCATCGCTCACGAGTCAACCACGGGCGCCGCTACAAACATCATAGCGGGTTTGAGCGTCGGAATGTTATCAACGGCTTTGCCTGTGCTTTGTATCGCAGCGGCCATTGTCGTTTCCTATTGGTTTGCCGGGCTATACGGCATCGCCATCGCAGCTCTTGGTATGCTCTCCACAACTGGGATTCAATTGGCCGTAGACGCTTACGGACCGGTGGCTGATAATGCCGGTGGAATCAGCGAGATGGCCGAGCTCGGCGAAGAGGTTCGAAAACGAACGGATCAGCTTGATGCAGTGGGAAACACCACCGCCGCTATCGGCAAGGGGTTTGCAATCGGTTCGGCAGCCTTGACGGCGCTTGCCCTCTTTTCCGCCTTTCAGAGCCAGGTGGGGATCACCGCTATCGATGTAAGTGAACCTTGGACAATGGCTGGTCTGTTCGTGGGCGCAATGCTTCCCTTCTTGTTCTCTTCGATGGCGATGAAAGCTGTTGGAAACGCGGCCTTTGCCATGATTGAGGAGGTTCGGAGGCAGTTCAAGGAGATAGAGGGGCTCATGGAGGGCAAGGCTAAAGCTGAAAATGCACACTGCGTGAAGATCGCCACTGAGTCGGCGATTAAAACCATGGTTGCTCCCGGCCTTTTGGCTGTGTTGGCCCCACTGGTGGTGGGGTTCTTCTCTAAGTGGTTGGTGGGTGATGTTAGAATGTTGGCAGGGCTCTTGGCGGGTGTGACCGTTTCGGGAGTTTTGATGGCGATATTCATGTCCAACGCCGGCGGCGCTTGGGATAACGCCAAGAAATACATTGAATCCGGCGAGTTTAAAGATTCTGAGGGTAAAGTGCAGGGCAAGAACTCTCCTGCACACAAGGCGGCGGTGGTTGGAGATACAGTTGGCGATCCTTTCAAAGACACCGCCGGACCATCGTTGAATATTTTAATTAAGTTAATGAGCGTCGTTGCACTTGTCATCGCACCGCTTTTAAGGTAAAAAGCCTTTCTTGAAAAAAACTGCTCTTCTGTTTCATTTACAATTTTAATGATCGGACGACAGTAAAATAGGGTTCACCCTTCCAAAGTCGT
>JAABSF010000731.1 GCA_011390535.1 Deltaproteobacteria bacterium
CTCCTTGCTTTTCGCATGAGTCGGGAAGCAGTTGCGCTGGAGCGCATTTACCGAGAGGAGGTTATTCATGGCTCCACGAATATCCGCTCGAGACGAGCATGGGAAACTTAGAGAATACGAAAGTATAATCATTTTACGTCCGGATCTCTTGGATGAAGGCATAGCCGCCGTGAACAAGAGAGCCCTGGCCATCATCGAAAAGTACGAAGGCCGGCTGTTGCACCTGGAGTCCTGGGGGCGGCGCCGGTTGGCTTATCGGATCGGAAAAGAACAAAAGGGGAACTACTATTATTGGCGTTATCTAGCCACGGCGGAAGTGCCCGGGGAGCTGAAACGTTCCTTGAGGGTTTTAGATTCGGTGCTACGAGAGTTTACCTTGAAGCTGGATGAGAATGTTGATCCCGAAGCTCGTCCGCACGATGTTGACCCCATAACACTGGATCCTACACAAAAAGTGGAAGTGGCTGAGGAAGAATCGCATGAGGCTGAAAAAGAAGAAGCCGGCATAGACGAAAAATCAGCTGGAGCCGGCGTGGAAGCTGAAGACG
>JAABSF010000732.1 GCA_011390535.1 Deltaproteobacteria bacterium
CTCACCGTCCGACACCATCGACCCATCCAACCCTGCATCCGCATTGTTATCTTCCATGACAGAGTAGACGAAAGATTGTTCGTCGTCGCCTGAATCATTTTCCACAAGGACCGTAAATGCATAGTCACCGGATGTCTCTGGAGTAAAATCGATGGAACCGGTCTCATAGTCGATTCTGGCGTGAGTGGGAAACTCGGATAACGACCACCACATTGGGTCATCCCCAATCGCTTGGGCAGTGTAGAAAAGTGGTTCACCAACCAAACCTTGCGCAGGCGGAGTCGAAGTTATCTCGGGTGGCGATAATCCCACAGTCTCTTGAACTTGAATGCCTTCTCCTAGAGAAAAATCGTCTGCAAACTGATACAAAACCCCGTCGTTCCAATAAACATGCGGCCAGCGGGGCTCATATGGGACCAACCTGGTGGTCTCTCCCCCGGTGGGTTGCCAACGAGCTGTGGGATGATATTCGCTTCCGTCCCACTGCTCCACAGTCACTGCTCGCGTAACATTCACCGGCAGTGGGATTATGCAGGGCTCAGCCAATTCGGGGGGCGTGGTCAAAATGTTGGCGCCATAAGCTGTGGCCTCACGCCAGTCCGTTTCGTTTTGGGGATCCGGATCGTGCCAATCAACATAGTAAAAGAAATGCGGGCAGTGCTTTGGCTCGTATTCGGCCAAATAGCCCCAACCTGCCAAGACTGAACCCGAGGAGACCGAACCCGGCGGGTAGTTCATTTCAAACAGGTCGCGCACGGCTGAATAGATGGTCGTGCGCTGAGGAGTCAATGGTAGCCAGCGACCTGATTGCACGGCATAGGTGTTGGTTCCACCGCCTCCAACTCGGTCAAAAAAAGTGTGATCATCTTGGTATACATTGTAAACGAAAGTACGCGCAAAGGCCTCAAGATCCGTTTCATTAAAAACAACTCCATACCGAGCGGCCAAAACGGCAAAACCAACATTAATGGATGCATGGGAAATGTCTTCTCCCGGAGCGCTGTAGCTCCCTCCCCAATAGTTCCACAAATATTCTCCATTCGGACCGGTCGAGATAAAAGAAGCAAAGCGTTGGGCTAGAGCTGTCGCCTTTTCCAAATATGTCGTCTCGCCGGTCACTTCATAGAGCACCAATAACAACCGACCCATGGCGTTTGATTGGTTCAAGGGCAGGTCGGATCCGGCGTAATTCAAAAAGGACGCGTCTTCGCGAAAAATATAATAACCATTGGAATTCCATTGATCGTCATGGCAAGCCACGGTTTCTTCCGCAGCTATAATATAATCCGCCGCCTTTGATCCCAGTGTAACTCCATCGTAAGTCTCTTCGTCTTCCATGTTATTCTCGGCCACCAGACGGGCAAACTCGGCCAAGCCGTAACCAATCATTCCTGAATGCACAACATAACAATATGGTTCGTCATTGGTTTGATAATGAGTGTTTTGCCAACAAGCGGTGGATATTCCCCGATAATCCGACACCCCTCTTGCATCGTCACGTTGGGACAAGACTCCGTCAAGATGATATGCAAGCCGATCCAAATACAAAGGGTCTCCGGTGGCCCTGAACATGGCACAAAGCGACATCAACACATAGCTCTCACCCCAAGCCAACGTCGCCGTCTCGTTGTTTGAGTCGCGATACCACTCCCCATTGTTTACGTTAATGTATGCGTCTTCATAACGCCACCTGGCTGTAACCGCTTCCGCCGACTGAGCTGAAAGCACAGCCATCCCCAGAAAAGCGAATACCCCCGCAAATAAAAACATTAAAAATCGCGAAATAGTTATTGAGCGCATCTTTTAATCCTCTGTGACTAGAATGACAACCAGAAAGAAATCATCGCACAATTCCGCCGCTCTATCAAAGTATTAACCTGTAAAGGTCGCGTGCGACATAGATGGTGAGATATATGACGATATGGAAACCTTGCATGTGAGGATAGAACGTTTGTCATTCCGGCTCTTTTCTACGAAATGCCGAGTAGTTAAATAGGCCGAGTCAAAAAGCTGAAGCAGGTCCGAAGGAAAGCCGGCGTCCGAAGTCGTGTTTCCGGGAAGGTGGGGAG
>JAABSF010000081.1 GCA_011390535.1 Deltaproteobacteria bacterium
AGAAGGGTTTCGCTCAACTGAAGTTTGCCCAAAATCCATTCGCTACTCTACTATCGAAAAAGACTTAGACTCTCTCTATCAAGGAGCGGACCTCTCTCGCTCTATCTTTCTTTTCCACGCCCCTCCATATTCCACAGGGCTGGATCGTGCGGATTTAGATGGAAAGATGGTGGATCACGTCCCGATCGATCCCCACGTAGGGAGCATCGCAATCAAGCGTTTTATCGAAACAAAACAACCTCATATAACCCTCCACGGCCATATTCATGAATCTTATAGATTAACAAGACGTTTTAAGGAAAAATCCGGCGAAACCGTCATGCTCCAAGGCGCACACGACGGCCCCGAGCTGTGCCTTGTTACATTCGATCCTCGAGATCCATGGAACACTGCAAAAAGGCGATTGTTATAAACCTCACAACCAGCGGAACAAGAGAAATGGATCAAAAGAGATGACTATGCGATTACCCCGGCGATATTGATCACTGCCCTTTCATGGGGAGCTTTCTTGCTGCATCGGTGACCGCATCTATTTTTACCGCAAAAGATGATCGTTTGGCTATGTCTTGATCGTCTATAAAATGAACATCTAAGAGGTTTTCCGTTCTGTAACCGCAACGCAGATAGTTCATCTCCGCGAGACACGCGCTCCATCCATCCAGCCAACGTATAAAAACATCTCGTTTATCTTCTTTGCCTTCATCATGAATCAAGAGATCAATATCACTCCCCGGCCCTGCCGTAGCATTTTTTGTACTCCCTATGAGATAAATCGCCTTCACCCCATATTGTCCGGGGAGAACTTGCGCGGCGATCCGTTCAGCCATTCGCAGCCTCCACCTCCAGTGGTCTTTGTTACCGCCCCAAATACTCTCCTTCATCTCCAACGCCGTATCTATTCCGGTGGAGGGATCCGCCAAAAGACCCAACGCTTCGTTCTCATTGGCATTCATCAAGACTCGCGCAACTTTTCCCTCTGTTACATTTTGAACATCAATAACTCTAAGGGTATCCCCCATGTGGCTGTATTCGGGAAAAATTTCTCCCAAAATATTGGGCGATTCCTTAAAAAAGGCTTCATTGAAAGTCACATCCTCATCATCCGGATATAGAGGCAGATATCTGATAGAAGCCTCCACAAGATCCTGAAAAAAGTGGGTCCCAAAAGAAAGATCAGGCAGATAGTTTCCTTTTTTCCGGGCCACCTCTATGAGCATCGCGCAGTTGTTGATGTCTGCGTATGTTACCTTTACCCCCAGTTTTATGTCTCCCCTACTACCCCACCGCCCCGGCCCTATTAAGATAAACTGTTTTTTAGGTAACTGCCGGTTCAGTCGCCCGACAGCCTGCCCAACAGCAAGAAGCTCGGTACGTTCGCTAAGTCGGCTGTATCCTTCCGCGTCGACATACACAATGTGGGTTATATTCGGAACCTTGCCGTTGGAGACATATTTACGGGCTGTAAACAGAATATCTCTTTCAGGCACATTCCTAGGGATGACGACGGGAACTTGATCTTGAGAATGACTCTGAGGCCTACACTGCAGGAGATTAAAAAATTCACCGTCATGAGCAAACTCAATGTCGACCGGGGTTCCCAATGATTCCAGCAGAGCTTTCAAGATAGCCTTCACTTGATTTACAAAATCACCCTGCCTGGTCATCCCTTCAAATGTAACCACTGTCTGATCCAGCGAGTAGTCCGCCGTCAGACCCATGGGGTGACGAATCATTCCGTCTTGAACTATTGAAACTATTTTGGAAATCGCCGGGTAGTCGGATCCCACGTTTTTGATAAACTCATCAATATCAAGGGTCTCAAAGGTGTTTTTCTTGAGGTTGATTACATCGATTTTGGCGGGAGAATAACGAACTACTTCATCAACGGTCACATTGGCACGAAGATTGGGTTTTCCCGGAGCTACAAGGACCGGATAATCTTCTGTCCTGTCCACCGCTCTGGTTCCCAACCCCGGGACAAGCCTCAACAAACCATCTTCCCGCTCTATCCTAGGCGACCACCTAAACTCATTGTGTGTTAAAGCCACCCCAGCAAAAGCAGGAAAAAAATATTCTCCCACTCTCTTTCCCACCACCTCCTGGATTAGAATGCCCATCTCTTCATCAAAATCCAACAACCCCTTTTTTGAACGATATTCGATGGGATCCGGGCTGAAAGTGGAAGCATAAACCTCAGCCACTGCATCCAACAGCGCATCCAGCCTGTCTTTTTTGTCTCCTTGATTAGCCAGAAAGAGGCTCTTGTATTTTCCTGAAAAAGCCGACCCTAAACGATCTTCCAAGAGACTTGATGACCTCACAATAATCGGCGCTTCACCAAAATCATCCAGGGCCACTGACAAGCCTCTCGCCATGTCTTGAGAAAAACTCGAGTTCTTGAAAACCTGAACAAGGTGAGGATAATCCTGGCGGATTTTTCCCACGTTTTGGTAGCGTCGTTCATAAGCCTCTTCGAGGTTGTTATGATTCAAAAAATCGATTAAACCATCTGATGTCACGTACCAGGTTTTTGGAATCTTTATCTCCCCCATTTCAGGGAACCTATCTTTGGATTGACGCAGAATCATACTAGCCAAAAAAATGCCGGCTCCTTTTCCCCCCAATCTGCCGTATGCTTCTGTCGGGTGAACCACCCGCTCCATGACATCAAAAAAATCATCCAGCTCGACATACTTCTTGGCCACATGCACAAAGCTGGGATCATCACTAAAAAAACGCTTTATAAGTGCAACTTTTACTCCATTGGCCGTGCTCCTGGAAAGCTCAACCCCATCGGACCTGTGATGCCGGAACCGTCTCATGGCATCATTGAGATCCTTCCAAGATGAATGAAGATTCAACATCGGACCTATTAAAGAAGACGCCTTGTCTTCATGTATCCACTTTTGTACGAGGGCTAATATTTCTCTTTCGCTCAGTTTGTGTGATGATAGCTCGAATATCTCTTCTATCGGCCGCCTGTAATCTCCCTTGTTCTCTTTTTGCGCCGGCTTGTTTACTTCACCTGTCACATCTTCTCTACGGACATCCACAAACCTCTGCAAAAGCTCTTTTGCCTCCGGAACACCGATCCAGCACAAATGATTTAGCATCCTCCGCGAAATCCTTGTGTAAAGCTGAGGCTCTGTTTTTTTAAGCATGTCCACCGCCACCTCCCACTCCCTTGTCCTAACCCCTTGATCCGGCTCACTGCTATCAAAAACCTGCCGCAGCTTTTTGTGAAGCAAAAAATGCCCGATTCGATCAGCTATGGTTGTTATTAACTTCACCTCTTCCCTCAAGAACGGCCCCTTTTCCGCCTCGGGCATATCTTGGGTGTAACCTACAACCACGCGGCCCACCACAATATCTTGGACCATAATCTCAGCTTGATGTTGTGCCACACTCTCTTTTAAATGCGGAGTTGAAAAAACACTATCTTCATAGAAGATCCCGGCATGACAAATCTCAGGATATTGCCACCCCTGTGGTATTGCCTGAACCACGTCCTGAAAGACTTCACTTGTATCTTTTTTTGTTTCACTTAACAGCTCTTCGATACGATAAAGACAAGCCAGCTCTTTTGCCCGCTCTCTCAACTCTTTTAAAAGACCGCTTTCCGGTATTTTGCTTTGTTCTTCAGCCATTGTAACGAATCACCCCTCTCCCGGATCGTCCGTCAACCAATATTCGAAGAGATTCTTTACACCTCACATGACGGACATATTGGGTTTCGCTCTCTTTCGGTTGAAGTGACAGCCATTCCCAGTCGATAGTTTTGTCAGCACCACCAGGCAAAGAGAAATAAAACACCTCAAAACTGGTTACGTTGTGAAAGAAATGCGATCCTTGGCTCATACCCGCATCCATGTCGGGAAGCGCGGCTTCCACGATGGCACGTGCGCCGCTTATTTGACCCCAGAGAACCGGCACCCCGCACCGTGGGTCCGAGGTTCCCCAGCGCCCCAACCCTATTAACAAATAAGGAATTTCTTCTTCCAGGAGCTGCTCGTTTATCTTTCCCAGATCTTTGGCTATCTGCGTGGTAACATCAGGGTTGAACTCGTCCGGTTTAACATAAACTATATCTCTTATGTCTTCGTTGCATCCATTCCCCAATGTCTGCTCGCTGGAGACCAAGATATTATCTCCCTTAAGATCATCTTCCGACAGGGACACCTTTTCGTGAGACACAACCATAGGACGAATCTGCAAAAACCCTAAGCGTGCGGGCAACCCTTTCTTTAAATCCAAATTCATTGCAAACTCAATCTCCACTGGAGTTCCCAGCTCGTCTTCCCCCATTTTCAGCAGATCTTTAAGCAAATCCTCGAAAGCGAGGTCTTCCATGTAAAAGAGCGGCGCAAAATCAAGCACCCGTGGCCCCTTTTTCGCCACTCCCGGCAGCAGTCGATCCGAACGAAGATCATACGTGGAAGCAATAAACCTCAAAGAATCATCAAACTCAGCGTCGCTTAGATCTCCTTTTGATAAATACTCGTTTTCTCCCAAAGGGTCATAATCCGTGTTCATCCCCATGTTCACAGACCAAAAACGGGTCTGGGTATATTTCATCATGTCGCCCAAATTATTGAAAGGCGGCGGCGCTTTTGGATAAGCAGGAGAAAAGCTCCATGAAGGCTCTCCGTCCACGATGGTCTTTCCCAGCCCTAAAGCCAAAGAACAGACACCATCTTCCGGCGCAGCGTGTCCTGTCGGATAGAAGTTGTGTGACCGAAGCACCCCCGAAACAATTGGATAGTAACGATCTCCGATACGGGTTCCCACGATCTCTTGTATGATGACCGCCATTTTTTCTTCTTGAGATATATCTTTCAGGCTTCTGCGGTATTGCTTAGCGCCCTCGAAAAAAGTGGAGGCATAAACAAACTTGATCGCCTCCCTCAACTGCGCGAACCGCTCATCACGTGACGGCTTGTTGTTGGGGATCATCTTTGTTGCATATACCCCGGCGAAAGGATGATACATCGCGTCTTCCAAAAGACTGGAAGAACGAACGGCCAATGGAATCCTGACCTCATCGGCAAGCGCGCTCAAATCCCCTACAATCTCGGCTGGAAGACTTGCTCGATCAAAAGCCATAGCGATACGATCATCAGAGTGCTCTCCTTTTACAAACTCATGGAGATCATTTTGTTTCATAAATGACGAGAACACCTCGGTGGTCAAAACCACCATCCTGGGAATATCAATCTCAACTTTTACGTCCGCCCTCAAATTCGCGCCCGCGCGGGCACTGAAACCTGCCGAACCGGAAAAAGTTTTTTCCAATCGCTGGGCTATTGAAACCAATCCGCCGGCCTTACCTCCAAGCTCACCGTTCCCGATTCGCATAATCCTCTCTTCCGAACCAAACAAAAGCCTATCAAAATTCGGGGGTTTCGACATATATCTCTCTTTCTTTCAAGCTCTAAAATACTACTGTTTGGGCTCAGTAAATTCCCAATAAGAGCCGCGTTTACCCTTAGGGCTGACACAACTAGACCCATCCGCGCTCCCTACATGCAATGGCAACACGACTCACGGAAATCAGATAAGCCGCATCTCTCAAGCTAAGCTTCTTTTTCTTTGCCAGCTCACTAACCCCCATAAACGCAGCCGTCATTTTCCAATCAAGTTTTCCCAAAACTTCGTCTTTTGCCCAAAAGTAGTTCATGTTGCTCTGGACCTGTTCAAAATAACTGCAAATCGCTCCCCCTGCGTTTACCAAAAAATCCGGTAAAACAAGCACCCCTCGCTCCTCTAAAACCTTATCGGCGTCTGGTGCAGTGGGGCCGTTAGCGCCCTCAGCAACTACTTTGACCGAAGATCTTACTCTAGAAAGCGTCTCTTTATTTATTTGGTTCTCCAGCGCCGCAGGTACTAAAACATCTACGCTTTGCTCCAGCCAAGCGTCACCTGAGAGGACTTCATAATCCAGCTCTTGTGCCTTGATCTTGTCTATCCCGCCATACCTGTCGGTGATCCCTTTAAGCTCTTCATAATCAACGCCGCTACTTTTTCTATAGGTATATGGCTTCTTATCGGATTGATCCCAACAAGATACAGCGATCACCTTTCCCCCCAGCCGCGTGTAGAGCTCAATAGCGTAACGTGCGACACTTCCGAAACCCTGCACCGAAGCGTTTGTGTCGCTGATACGAATTTTTTCCTCTTTCAGAGCTTCACGCAATGCGTAGATCAGCCCATATCCTGTGGCCTCAGTGCGCCCCAATGATCCAGCCATTCCAACAGGCTTTCCGGTTATAAAACCTGGAACCTTTTCTCCTGTTAATGCTTCGTATTCATCCAACATCCAAAGCATATGCTGAGCGTTTGTCATCACATCAGGGGAAGGCACATCTCTCAAAGGCCCAAGGTTCGGCCTAAGCTGCCGAACCCAACCGCGACATAGACGCTCTTGCTCCCCCAGAGACATATTATGAGGATCGCATATAACCCCTCCCATTGAGCCACCCAAAGGAATATCCACAACAGTGCACTTCCATGTCATCCACATCGACATAGCGCGAACCAAATCAATCGTTTCATGAGGATGAAACCTGACTCCACCTTTATACGGACCTCTGGCATCGTTATGCTGAACTCTGAATCCACGAAAGACCCTTACTTTTCCGTCGTCCATATGAACCGGAACCGCCACATGGATCTCTCGCATAGGTTGCCGCAGAATATCCCGAACGGCTGGATCAAGGTCCAACATATCCGCGATCCGATCAAACTGCTTTTGCGCGACAATAAATGGGTTGAATGACTCCGTTATCATATTGTTTTCCTTTCCCCGAAAATACAGACCTTTCAAAAAACAAATACTTTTTATGGGCCGGATCTAAAAAAAAGTCAGTCTTATTAACCTCAAAAAAAGCTCTGTGTTTTTCCAGACAATTTTATTTCCTCCCAAGTACCAGGTGTCAACCTGCATCTTTAAACCATGAAAAAAAACCCCCAATATCCATATCCATACTTGACTATAAAAAAGCTAAAAGATAAGAAGAGTTCGTTGGATTGTTCGGCCGAAGGCCTCCGGTTTGTTTTTGTAATAAGGTTGTCGGCTGAATGGGGAAAAGACGCTGACAAACGAAACTGATCGAATTACCAAAACATCGATCAGCATGCGTTTCGGGAAAACCTTTTGGACAACTTATTTTCAAAACTTACACGGCAGGCTGTCTACAAAGCCCCATGTACGCAACGGGGGGTTGTGCTCGAAAGACAACATGAAACAGAGAGTTCTCATGAGACCTGTCAAAGAAACGAGAGGAGCTTCAGATGAGCAACGCAGTAGATTCTTTCATGGCGACCGTAATTGCAAAAAACCCGGCGGAAGCGGAATTTCATCAGGCAGTGAAAGAAGTGGTGGAATCAGTCCTTCCTATCGTGGAGGCAAACCCGGCATACCGAGAGGCCAAAATTTTAGAGCGCATAGTCGAACCAGAGCGGTTGATCTCTTTTCGTGTCCCCTGGATCGACGACAAAGGCAAAGTACAAGTCAACCGAGGTTTCCGAGTGGAGATGAACAGCGCCATCGGCCCTTACAAGGGCGGCCTTCGTTTTCACCCTTCTGTAAATCAAGGCATTCTGAAATTTCTTGCTTTTGAACAGGTGTTCAAAAACAGCCTCACAACCCTCCCTATGGGTGGAGGAAAAGGCGGATCGGATTTTGATCCCAAGGGAAAGAGCGATAACGAAGTCATGCACTTCTGCCAATCTTTCATGACTGAGCTGCACAGACATATCGGGCCCAACACAGATGTGCCGGCAGGAGACATCGGTGTGGGAGGACGTGAGATCGGGTATCTCTTCGGGCAATACAAAAGGCTCCGAAACGAGTTTACCGGCGTGCTTACAGGTAAAGCCCTCAATTGGGGCGGCTCGCTCATTCGCCCTGAGGCAACCGGGTACGGAGCCGTTTATTTTGCACAAAACATGCTGGCGACTCGAAACGAAACTTTGGCCGGCAAAGTATGCACGGTGTCAGGCTCAGGTAACGTAGCTCAATATACAACCGAGAAGCTTAATGAGCTTGGCGCAAAGGTAGTCACCCTCTCCGACTCCAGCGGCACCATTGTAGATGAAGACGGCATTGACGAAAAGAAACTGCAATGGGTCATGGAGCTTAAGAATTTCCGTAGAGGGCGGATCTCTGAATATGCCGAGAAGTTCCCTTCCGCAAAATATCTGGAAGGAAAACGCCCATGGAGCGTCAAATGTGATGTCGCCTTCCCCAGCGCGACACAAAACGAGATCGATGATCAAGACGCTGAAACACTCGTTAAAAATGGTTGCTTCTGTGTCTCTGAGGGCGCAAACATGCCCACCGTCCCTGAAGGTGTAGATATTTTCTTGAACAATAAAATCCTATACGGCCCCGGAAAAGCGGCCAACGCCGGCGGAGTCGCAGTATCCGGTCTGGAGATGTCTCAAAACGCCATTCATCTCAAGTGGAGCCGTGAAGAAGTGGATGGTCGTTTGAAAGGCATAATGGAGAGCATTCACGAGTCATGCGTTGAACATGGAAAAGATGGCGATTTCTGCAACTATGTAAAGGGCGCCAATATCGCGGGCTTCCTGAAAGTCGCCGACTCCATGATGGATCAAGGCGTAATCTGATCCTTGTTTTGAATCATCATTTCTTAAGCCCTAAGCCCTTAACCTTATGAAGCCTTCCCACTCCGTTGATATACAGAGCTCCTGGTACAGGAAGCTTCACGATCTGATGCCTTACCGTATCCGTGAGGTGCTGCTCGTCTCTTCTCCGTACGACGCTTTTACTCTGGAGCAAGACGGCCGCCTCACGGAGCGTTTGTTCGCTCGATATTCCGAGCTTAATCTATCTTCCGCCCCCCGAATAACTCATGCATCCAGCGGCTCAAAAGCTATGGAGATTATGGCCAGGCGCCGCTTCGATCTTGTTATAACGATGGTCAGACTTGAAGACATGGATGTTTACGCATTCGGACGGGAGATCAAAAAACAGTTTCCGAATATGCCGGTTGTGTTATTGGCGTTTACCGAAGCCGAGCTGGTGGGTGTTTCCGAACAAAACGACACAAACCCTTTGGATCGAGTTTTTTTATGGACTGGAGACACACGGATCCTTCTCTCTATAATCAAACAAATCGAAGATACCCGTAACGCCCCTTACGACACCTCAAAAGGCGGAGTCCGTGTAATCCTGGTGGTGGAAGATTCCATCAGACGTTACTCCATTTTCTTGAGCCAACTTTACGAA
>JAABSF010000733.1 GCA_011390535.1 Deltaproteobacteria bacterium
ACATGTGGCGTCCCTTTTGGCGAGCCGGCTCTCTTTCTTTTCTCATCACCTTGTTCCATCAATTCTATAACTTCAGTTGCGCTCTCTTCCATATCCAAGACAAGGTGATCAGTTTTGGAGATTATGTATTTATAGGCCACAAATACCGGTATCGCGATGGCGAGCCCGAAAGCTGTTGTTATCAGAGCTTCCCAGATTCCGTTTGCCAGAAGCCCCACGTCGACGCCGGCCTCGGTGGCTTTTCGGCTGACGTTATGAAAGACCTCGATCATCCCTTTCACAGTTCCCAACAGACCAAGGAGCGGTTCTATGGAGGCGATGACCCCCAAAACCTCTACAAAGCGGTCAAGTCGTGCGGCTTCATATCTCCCTTTCTCTTGTACGTGCTCACGAAGACCTTCTCTTGGACCGGCATACGTAAAAGCGGCTTCCATCACCCTCGCCACCGAAGCGTCTGTCTCTTCACAAAGGACCAAGGCTGTGTTTGTCTTGTTTTGTCTCACAAGTACTTTTATACGTTCAACGAATCTGGCCGGGATGATTTGTCTGCGGCGGAGGCTGACCAAACGCTCAATGAAAAACGCCAGCGCTATAACCGACCCCGCGAGGATCGGAATCATTAGTATTCCGCCCTTGGAAAGAAAATTATATATATCGGCCCACATTATTCAGGGACCTCCCTTTCTACCGCTCAGGTTATTCTAAGGGCTGACTCAAAAACAAACTTCTGGATTCGTGCGCCGATCCATACCGACCTGCTGGGTTAACTGCGGCGCGCCAAATGGCGCGTCCTCGTTGTCGCGCCTTGCAGGCCGGGCGCCTCGACGCCCTCGGTCCTGCGATCTTATTCTTGAGTCAGCCCTAAGCTGTCGTTAAAATCTTCTCCAGCGCCAAGCCAAAGTTTTTTTAAAACGCTGTTCTAAAAGAGTGATTTTAAAAACGTTGTTCCAAAAGTCTTTTCAAAAGACCTAACGATGCTTCTCAAACGTTGTTCAATGCTCAATGTTATATGTTCAACGCTCAATAATGAATGTTCAATGTTCACTGCTCATTGAGAGTTTATTCCATTCTTGATCTACCCAGTGCAGGACCCACAACCCTCGATTCCATCATCAGTACATACACAACTTGAAGCACAAAACTACAAAACAAGTTACTTTGCAAGCAGATGAACAAACTACATCACGAAAGGGTGTCTTCACGGTGTTTTAAACACTCCTTAATTGGATAACTATGTCCAAGAAACAATCAATAAACATTCAGCGACCCTGTCCTATTCCTTTTACAGGAGATTTGATCTTTTTTTTGACCCACAGCGTCTTATGTAGTATAAAAGATTACATGTAGGTCAGTATTTGAAACTGAATCTGTGACCCGCATAGAAAGGTGGCGACTTTATGCGTGCCAATGAACGTCGAAAGAACGCTCGTGTTCCTCTGGTTGTTGCTGTAAAACATTTAAAAAACAGAAGCCCTATCTTATGTCAGTCATCCGATCTCAGCACCCTTGGGATGGCATTGGTGTTACCCCATGGATCCTGTCTGCCGGATGATAAATCGACAAAGCTGGAGTTTGCGCTCCCAGGGTCCAATCGGACCATGGCTGTTGAGGTGATGCCTGTGAGACAAAAGATGCGGGGTCGATTTATTATCGCAGGGGTGATGTTTAAAAGACTGAAGGCTGAAGCGCTTCGACAAATCCAGGAATATGTAGAGATTAGCGCTGCCTGAAGCGTTCACGCCTCGCTCACTGCTCGTTTCCACATTTTTATTTTCTCTTCAACCCAGCTTCTATCTTCAGATGGGAAAAACTCACGCTCGGCAGACCATTTTTCCGCGATCTCCTCTTTACTTTTCCAGATGGAGGTTGCCAAACCAGCCAGGAGCGCCGCTCCCAGGGAAGTAGTCTCAAGCATCGCAGGGCGCTTAAGGCGGGTGTTTGAAATG
>JAABSF010000734.1 GCA_011390535.1 Deltaproteobacteria bacterium
AGTCAAACCCTTTGATGCTTCTATTTAAAGCCACTACCATTTTTGTGTGGGCCAGGGGGATCCAGGGGGCCTGAAGAGCGAAAATTTTCTGTGCCCTTTTATAGTGTTCCGCTCTGGATTTTTTCTCTTGTGTTTCCCTGGCAGCTTGCACCATCTTTGCGTATTCTGAATGGCGCCAAAACGAAATATTCAAGGGACTCGTGGGGCCAAGTAGGGTAGACAGAAAATTATCAGGATCGCCATTGTCTCCTACCCATCCGTAGAGGGCAAGATGATGATCTCCCCTAGTAATGGCTTCTTTGTGCTTGTCAAATGGTTGGATAACTATCTCTATAGGCATTCCCATCTCTTCAAAGTCTCTGGCGATCATATGTGCAGCGAGGATGGGCTGTGTGATATATGGGCGTGGAGTATCCATAACATATAGTTTGGGTCTCTTGTTGGGATCATCTTTATATCCGGCGGAAATCAGCTCGCTACGGGCGCGATCTTCGTCGTATGGGTATTTTTCAATGTCTTTATTGTATGCCCAGTCGGACACGGGCGGTAATGGACCGTAGGCAGGCTCGGCGAGCCCTTGGTAAATGAGCTTTACCATGACATGTTTTCTTACGCCACGGTTTACCGCCCAGCGAATATTTGGGTTGTTGAACGGAGGTTTTCGTGTGTTCAACGCGATGAACCCTACATTGTTTCCTCTTGTTATTGAAACTCTGAGATCCGGATGCAGTTTAACCATTCGAATGGCCCATGGGTCTACATTTCGAATTATCTGAACCGCACCACTTTGCAGTGCCAGGACTCTCTGCCGAGAGTCTGATATCTGTCGGAAAACGAGCTTGTTTATCGCCGCCGGTTCTCCCCAATAATCATCAAAACGTGTGAGCCTGATCTGGCCCTCTGTTTGGTCCCATACTTCAAATTTGAAAGGCCCTGTCCCCACAGGTTGCTGAGCGAAACGATCCCCCAGCTTTCTGCATGAGGTGGGACTCACTATTCCGACAGGGAACATCGCAAGAGAGGCCAGAAATGGTGCGAAGGGGCGAGTAAGCTCAAACCTTACCGTGAAACGGTCGATTTTCTGGACTTTTTTTATTATATCGCCGAAATAGCCGTTCCAATAAACGAACTCGGATTGACGAACTCCCCCGTGTTTCTGCCTTTCAAAGGAAAAGACAACGGCATCGGCTTCCATCTCTGTTCCATCGTGAAAGCGAACACCCTTTCTGAGCTTGAAAGTCCATGTTTTTAAATCAGTGCTTCTGCGCCAGCTAACCGCCAGGTTGGGTTTTACCTCAAAGCTGTCGGTGTCATAGGCCACCAAGGTTTCAAAGATCTGAAACAGAGTGTCTGCGGAGTCAACATCTGTTGCTCTAGCAGGATCCAGGATTGTCGCGTCACGTGCTCTGGCCACGACAAGAGTAGTGCTCTGTTTTGTTGTGTCTTTTCCGCACCCGAGTATCAAAAAGGCGGATAAAGAGACAGCCACCGATAGAGCGATAATAAAAAGCCTTCCGACTATGGATAGAACACTATTTGCGCGTTTACAAATAGAGGTTTTATTAAAGCGGCTGAAGATTCTTAGCATAAGCACCTTTGTCAAAATTTCTCAGCCCGTACACTATACCAGAGATGATTTGGAATAAAACCTGGAAAATATTTGGGTGCGGATTTTGAGAGGTTACAACGCAAAAGGAGTCAGTCCTTAGGGCTGACCCGATAACGTATGGTTCGGGAGCAAGAAAAAATATCAAACAACGTCATTTGCCCTTGAAATGATGGTTAGATTGGTATTTTTGGTATATAGTTTTTTTAAGAGAGAAAGTTTATTTATTTATTTTTGTTCCGTTAAAGAGATTGGATCATATGTTTAAAAACAGTTTTTTTAAAAAAATGGTTGGTAACTCTTCATACAGAGGGTTTGGTTTTATTTTTGCCTCGATATTCGCCGTCTGGACTATTGGCTCAGGTTGCTCTGATGATGGGGGTGGGATTGATGAGCCCGACTCGGCCGTGGACGCAGCTCCTCGTATT
>JAABSF010000735.1 GCA_011390535.1 Deltaproteobacteria bacterium
ATCCAACTTGACGAAGTTGAAAAGCAGCTGCTGGCATCCACCGACGAGAAGACCCTGGCAAAAATGGCGAACCGAACCATATCCGCTCCTAAAAGAGATTTTTCCAGGAGACGGTTCATGAAAAACGTCGCGGCATCAGTGGCGCTCTTGGTGGGGGGGAAGGCTTTCATGTTATGTTCGGGTTGCACAGGTGCGGATACGTGGGAGAATCCGGAACCGGATGGAGGGGAATTCGAAAGCCCGATTCAAAAATGGGCCGATTTCGCCGGCTACACTTGCTATGTGTATATCCCGGCAAAAGTTCGTCAGCAAGGAGGGGCAAACTCCCCTCTCCTTGTGACCCTGAGCAATGATGACGAGACCTGTCTTTCCAGCGTCCAACGCTGGAAAGATGCTGCCGACTCTTATGGCATTGCTCTTTTGGCGGTCAACTGGACCCAAGAACCCATGAGTCAAGAAGAGCAGGACAGATTGGCCGACGATCTATTTGCGATTATAGACGAGTATGGGAGCGAATATGAATACGATGGCTCACGGTGCCATGTCAGCAGTCGAGGCGCATCAACCCCCATCGTCTTCCGGGCTTGCTTTGAAAGGAATTCAGGCAAATGGGCTTCAGCTTTATTTCTTGGCGGCCACCCTGGAGTGAATTGCGCCGATTACAAGGAGGGGGACCCACCACCCTTTGAAATGGTTGAGGGGGTTCCAGCGCTTTATTATGTCATAGGCTTGGACGATCCCGACTATAATGAGGCGCTCGCGTGTCATGACATGCTGTCGTTTTTGAATGTTGACACCCAGCTTGAAGAGGTTGAAGGGACAAGCGACACTGCCGTTTTGACATTCTCAACCATCTGGGAATGGATGAATAATCATACCGCATAGTCCTACAATCAGGAGCCTCTTTTGTCGGATGTAACCCTAGTAAACATGAATATGCTCTACGTTCGCTATTTAGACCGCGTAGAGCGTGAAGTTCATCTCCCACTCGGTCCACTGCATGTAGCACGAAGCCTTGAAGATTACGGCTTCAAAGTTGATTTTCGTGACTTTCAGTTGTGTGACCACCCCGACTTATTCTCCGAGTCGGCTATTGCGGATTTTTTAGATCAAAGCGCCGACGTCCTATTTGTGTCTTGCATGGCCAATCTCTTGCCGTTTACATTGTCGGCGCTGCGCCGTTTCAAGGAGGAGCATCCTTGGGTGACAGTCGTTCTTGGCGGGGTCGGCCCTTTTTCAGTGGAGAAAAACATCTTAAAAGCCTGCCCATGGATTGATGTCATCGGGAGAGGTGAGGGAGAGGTCTCCACCCCGATTTTACTTAGAGCGCTGAAAGAGCAAAAACAAAACAAAACAGATTCAAAACAATATCTCTCAAAAGATTCATTTAAAAGCTTTTCAAAGGATCATCCCCATATCAATGAGTTCGATAATGAGTTAGATCTTTCCCGAGTCCCGGGGATCGCCTGGCGGCATAAAGGACGTCCAACCCTTAACCCCCCTCCTGAGCGCATCACCAAATTGGACGGATTACCTTGGCCCGCCTATCATTTGGTGGATCTGAAACGTTACCAAGGGATCAACATGCTCTCTTCCCGAGGTTGTCCTTTCCCCTGCACTTTTTGCTCAGTAGCTCCTATCTGGGGCAGAGTACCGCACCTGCGCTCTCCTGAGAGCATTGTTGAAGAGATGCAATATCTCCACGAAGAACGAGGAGCAGAGCTTTTTCTGTTTCAAGACGAATACTTTGTTTCCACAAAAGAGCGAGTGCTGGAAGTGTGCAAAGCCATCTCCACTTTGAAGTTCAAAGCTCGATGGAAAGCATTCGGACGCATAGATTTAACTGATCCCGAATTAATGGAGACCATGGCGGAAGCGGGGTGTGTGGAGCTGCGCTATGGGGTAGAGTCGGGCTCTGACTTGGTGCTCGAAAAAACAAAGAAGGGGTTCACGGCAGCTCAGGCAATGGATGTTCTCTCCATTGCAAGCGGCATCTTTCCTGGTGTGGACGCATTCTATATGTGGGGTTTTCCTTTCGAAACAATGGACGAGTTCCAAAAAA
>JAABSF010000736.1 GCA_011390535.1 Deltaproteobacteria bacterium
TCAAGATTTCGCACTCTCTCTGTTTCCCTCACCAATTTACTCATGGCTCCCGACACGAATCGCGAAACACCCAGGACCAAAACAATCCCCAAAATCATCACCGCGACAATAATCAAGAGCGTGATGGTCATGGCGTCCTTTACTTTGCCCAAAACATCAGATTCCGGAATCACGACCCCGATTATCCAACCTCTACCGGCCTGATGCTCCACGGGCATCAATCGAGCAAAATAATCTTCACCGTCATGAGAGAATGAAAACAACTGCGGACGATAATCTGCACGGTCCTGGAAAGCTTTCCTGAAGGTTGCTCCCCTGGCGAGGGTTGCAAACTCCCCATAGGGGCTGTTTTTAAGAGGACGAAGTCTCAAAACTCCCTCTTTTCCAGCCTTTTTCTCTAAGTCCAACAGCTTTTCGGGATGTGGCACAGCCACCAAACGGTTCCTTCCGTCTACAATGAAAGCCTTCCCGTTCGGTGAAATGTTCAGCCGAGAAAGAAACCTTGAGAGATCCATGAGACCTACATCAGCACTGATCACTCCACGAAGCTCACCCTTGGAGTCAAGCAATGGCGATGAGGCTGTAATCCCCGGCACCTTGTCGGTGTGGAACACGTATACATCGGTCCATTTCAAAAGTTTATTCGCCCACCCATCGGTTTGAGCCTCCGGACCACTCTTCTGACCTCCATCT
Source organism: Deltaproteobacteria bacterium (assembly GCA_011390535.1). Lineage (GTDB taxonomy): Bacteria > Myxococcota_A > Polyangia > HGW-17 > SLPX01 > SLPX01. The sequence continues at coordinate 694 of JAABSF010000736.1, forward strand.
TTCTGCCCGTGACCTCCCCTCCCGTCGTCAGTCTTCGACCAACATCTGTACCAAGGCCGCACCCTGGGATCAAAGCGATCATCTTTATCAACATGAACCTCATATTTACCAATAGGGTCCCCCGGCTCTCTCAAACGCCACGTCACTTTCAACTCTTCACGGCCGGTCTCTTCATCAAATCCTCTTCGAATCAACTTTGTAGCAAGCGAACCGTCGGGATTTCGCTTGACCATCAAATAATTACCTTTTTGATCCCCATAGTTTAGAAGCGCCAAAGATGAATTCGTCTCCAAGGTATGAAAAAAGAAGGCTTCCAGTTGTCCCTTATTCTCCACATCAACAGCACCGCTCTGAAACAAACTTCTGGCCAAAAGCACACTCTGTTCTGTCGGCGAAAGAAATGAATCCAGTTGGTTCTGTGTGGCATCGGCTACACGCTTCATGAGGCGCCCGGAAAAAGTCACCAAGGCATCCCGGCTCGTAAAATATCCCAAACTGACGACTACGCCGCCTGTGATCATGAATATCAGGAATAAAAAGGTGCTAAGGGTGAAACGCAGAGTCGGGCGCCATGTAGAAATCTTATTCATTTTCGAGCGCTCCAGAATAACGGCGATGAAAAAAAGTAGCTGGAATCTAACCACTTACGTATATCCCAAACATTTCGAACAGTCCACCGTTGTGGGCGCAACAAGCAGGGTATGACTTCGAAAACAGAAGAGACTAGATAGTTCCGCAAAAATTCAGGACTGACTCAAAAATCAGATAAAGAGCAAGTAGACATGGGTGATAAGAGGAAGTAAATATTAGCTCTCATGGAGCATAGATGAAAACTGAGTTAATCGTAAGCACAGGAGAGGTAAAAGCCGGCAATGACGGCGAGAAGATTATCGTCAGAGCCCTGGGTTCCTGTGTCGCTCTGGTCATCTTTGATAACATAACTAGATCAGGGGGAATCGCCCATATTATGCTCCCCGGGTCGTCTCCAGAGGGTGGAAAACAAAGCATTTCGAAACGAACAAAATATGCCTGCGATGGTTTAAAAAAACTTTTGACCCTCATGGAGAAATACGAAAGCAAGAAAAAGGATCTATACTCATTTCTACTGGGCGGCGCAAATGTATTGGGTAAAAATCATGCAAGCCCTGGGCTCAGGATCGTTGAAACTCTCGTGGAAGGTCTTAAAGCTGAAAGATTACAACCTTCAGCCTTAGAGATTGGTGGTTTTGAGAGACGATCCTGCGCCCTTGACCTGGAAAGCGGAGTCTTGAGCTATACTGTGGGAGACTCCGAAAGAATGGTATTGTGGAAAGAACAGTAAAAAAACATGCAAAAAACGGTCAGATAGCAGCAACTCAGGGTTT
>JAABSF010000737.1 GCA_011390535.1 Deltaproteobacteria bacterium
TAAAAAAGGAATCGCTGTGGATCCGGGGGCAACTGAAGAGATTCAGGCTTTCATCAAAGAGCTCGGCATTAGGTTGTCCTATGTTGTAAACACTCACACCCACGCCGACCACACATCCGGGAATTCCACGATATTGAAAAGCACCGGCGCAGAATACATAGATATGGCGACCCTCATCGATGAGGGATCCATAGAGCTTTCCGGAGAGGTGATCAGGGTCTACCACACACCCGGACATACGAGAGACTCAGTTGTGTTTCAGTTCGGCGGAATAATGCTGACAGGAGATACTTTGTTTACCGGCAAAGCCGGAAGATGCTTTACAGGCGACCTAAAAAGATTTCTGGAGTCGATGAAGCTTATCATGTCGTTTGCCGATGAAACCATTATTTACGGGGGCCACGACTATGTTGAGGAATACCTACAGACGGCAAAAATGGTGGAGCCCCACAACAGAGCAATAGACGCTTTCCGGGCAAAGTATGATCCCCATAACGTCTTTTCAACTTTAGCAGAAGAATACAAGATAAACCCAACACTCAGGTTTAATAAGGGATCGATTATAGAAGTTCTAAGGGAAAAGGGCCTCCCTGTTGAAACGGAATATGATCGCTGGTGTTCCATAATGTCGATTGTCTAAACGTCTCCTCTTCCAATCACAGCCAAGTGAACACTTAGGGCCGACAAACCAATTTCTTGCCCACCATCATTCATTGAAGTCCTGTTACAAAGAGAGGATCAAGACAAATGACAACTAACTCCCACTTCGGAAAACCGCGCCCTCACTCGGTGCATTCTTGTTTCACATGATAATGCGACAAATACTTGGGCACAGACCTACCCCCAATGTTATAATTCCGTTTTGAAAAAGGATTATCTTTTTAATATGGGAAAGAAAGAGAGGATTCAATGCAAAAGCTTTCAACGGTTTTCTTTACACTTTTTTCGGCAGCCGTGTGCTTTTTGGGGTGTAGTGACAAGAGCAGCACAGCTGAAGATGCTTCCGTTGATGGGGCAACAGACGGCCAAATGGCGGTCGATGGAGATGTAGACGGTGAAACTACAACCGACGCTGATGTTACAATTGACGGAGGGGGCAACAATAACAACGAGAACCCATGCGCCGTAAAAACATGGGACCCACAGGATTTTGCCGCCGTCTATGATGTAGGCCCCGGACAAGACTACGAAGATCCTTCTGAAGTCCCATGGGAAGAGATTGGACCGGGCACCTTGGTTAGGATTTACCCAAGAGAAGAACCCTATCGTGACAAATGGGTGATCAACAGCTCAGGCACTCAAGATCAACCAATCGTTGTCACCGGGGTCATCCAAGAAGGAGAGCGCCCGATAATAAGCGGCGAGAACGCCAAAACCCGGGCTGAGCTGGATTTTTGGAATGAGGTGCGTGGACTGATAAAGATCGGTGGTTCAAGTGTTCCATCCGGAGATGGTGGATCGTGGGTCTACATCGAAAATTTGGATCTGCGTGAAGCGCGCCCACAAAACCAGTTTACCGACAGCTCGGGCGCTACGCAAAGCTATAGCAACAACGCCGCCGCCCTCTATGTAGAAGCAGGGGAACATCTATATTTTCGAGGAAACAGAATAAGCTGGTCGGGGAACGGCATCTTTGCAGGCTCAGGGGCTTCGGATGTTTTTGTGCAGTGCAATCACATACATGACAATGGTGTCCCCGACAGGTATTACGAACACAACTCCTACACCGAGGTGATGCGGATAACCTTTGAATTCAATTACTACGCTTCACCTTGTCCGACTTGCCTGGGCAACAACCTCAAGGACCGCTCCGCGGGTACGGTGATCCGCTATAATTTGATTGAAGGAGGAAATCGGGCGTTAGACCTTGTAGATAGCGGAGACACAGAGTTTATCGACTCCGCCGAATATAGAGCCACCTTTGTTTACGGGAATGTGCTGATTCAGCCTGAAGAACCGGGGAACAACCAGATGATTCATTATGGAGGCGACAGCGGAGACACAACAAGATACCGAAAAGGAACCTTGCATTTGTACTACAACACGGTCATCTC
>JAABSF010000738.1 GCA_011390535.1 Deltaproteobacteria bacterium
GTGAAAATGGTGGATATTTAGTAGCTGAAGGGTCACCTGAAGACGTTTCCAGAGTCGAATCTTCGCACACTGGTCAATCACTTTCTGAGTTCTTATAACTCTGTTAAGCACCATTTCTTTATATGTTTTTCATAACGTTCCTCTTCACTTCATCCGTAATATCTGTTATACAAGCTACAATGAAGGCATCAGCCCACACGTTGTTTCGTAGGTTACAAACGTTGTTTTATAACGGATAACTCGTTGTTTCATTGCATAGAATTTGTCGTTGTATAGTGTACAAGCAGAAAGGCAGAAAAATTGCCAAGGACAAGAAAAATCAATCAGCAAAAGTCGAGGATTTCTCGGAAACCAAAAAAATCAACGAGCAAGAAGAAAACCTCCACGAAAAAAGAAAGAAAAAACATAACAAAGAAAACAAAAGGGAGGAAACAGAAAAAACAAGAAAAGTCCTATGTTTTTTCAAACAAACTCTCTTTGTTTAAAGACCTCTCCACCAGAGACATAGAACAAATTCAAAAAAATGCTGAGCTGCTTGTGCTTCCAAAGCGGGTTGTTGTCTATCTTCCCGGTGACCCTGGTGAAAACCTCTTTTTTGTACATGAAGGCCGAATAAAAATATCAAAAATCACTCGTGACGGACGCGAAATTACACTTATGTATCTTGGTCCCGGGGAAGTATTCGGAGAGAACTGTCTTTTCAATGAGAGCCCCAGAAGAGAAATGGTGGAGACATCAGACAACTCTGTCATTGCAGTAATACCCAAATCACTTATTGAAAAAATGATGAAGCGACAGCCCAACTTTCTCCTGCATTTATTCGAGATCGTCTCGCGCCGCCGACAGAGCGTTGAAGATCGCGTCCAACATCTATTATTCAGAGATGTCGGCGCTAAATTGGCCGAGCTGATTTTAGACCTTAGTCAAAAATACGGCGTAGAAGAAGACGATGGAACACGTATAGCAATGAAGATCACACACCAAGAAATGGCAAATCTAATCGGTTCCACAAGAGAGACTGTGAGCCTTACCCTATCGCAATTCCGAAAACAGAATCTTGTGCGTCTCCACAAAAGGCAGGTGATAATTCTTGATTTCAAAGAGTTACGCGCACTTCTTTAGGCCCCTCCATTTCCCACGGGACGGGTGCGGTTCTGTGAAGTAGGACTTTCCACTCGGCTCTGCTGCGACTTTTGACCAAGGCCTACAAAACCCAAGAGTTTTTCGCGTTTGATCAAATAGCATCGGATATGGGATCGGCCATGGCGGGTCTCTTTATGTTTGGCTTTTCGGGAAAATCTGGAATCTGCTCGATTTCCTGGGTGTTTCCATAACTTTTCAAGGAGACGTGGCTTTGTCAAATACACCTTGCTTTGGAGTATGAGCGTGAACTTTATACACACCCACCGGAATATCTTTAGGAACCAGAGTCTCCAAACGATATTCCCCTCTGTCTCCCGTCACCGTCTCACCTACAACCACAGCTGCATTTGAATCCGGGGGATAGAAGAGCACCACCACCCGGTGATTTCTAAGAGGTTTTTCACCACTGTTGACTCCGCCGGCCACTTTGATCGAATCCCCGCGAAGCCCCGATGTGTTCACAGATAGCGGAGAAAATGCGACAGGTTGGACAACACGGGTCGACAAAGTATCTGGAGAAGAGGACTCAGTAAGCGTCTTCAAAAAATTTGAAAAACTGCTCTTATTCGCAGTCTCATCACCATCTGCTTTCCCTTTATCAGAAGCAGTGGCTGCAGGTCCATCACCTCCACCCGGATCATTACCCGAAAGAACAGACTCCCCGACAAGCCCTAGTTTCTGGGCGTCCACCCATGCGCCCGAGTCAACCCCTTTTTGGTCTAAATCCAACGGATTCCAAAAACTCCCGGGTGAACCTCTCTCTTTGTCTTTTTTTGAACAGTTGCCATCGTTGCCATCTTTACCATCATCAACTGCGGCTCGACTATCCAATGGGTTGGGTTGTCCATCTCCGGCGCCGGGAGTCTGCGGGAAAGGATCCGACGGCGGCCGGTGCGGAACATGGTTCTT
>JAABSF010000739.1 GCA_011390535.1 Deltaproteobacteria bacterium
AAATCCCACTACACGAACCAACAAAATACCTGACCAAGTTCCGGAGCTTTTGCCCGGAAACCGTCCGCTTGACTCGGAGATCGAAGTGGATGTTTACCTGCCTGGGTGCCCGCCGCACGCGGGTTTTATCTTCGACGCCTTGCAAGGGGTAGTACGTGGCAAGAAACCATCAGAGATCGGGCGTCATAATGTGTGCTACAACTGTAACCGAAAAATGGTTAAGTCCGACGTCGCGCAGATTGTCCGCTCGCATAAAGCTGAGATGGACCCGGATATTTGTTTTCTTTCACAGGGTTGTCTGTGCTTCGGCTCGGTCACTCTCGACCGTTGCCTCGCTCCATGTCCGCAGGTGGGAGTTCCTTGCTTTTCTTGCGGCGGCCCCTCTGACGCCATAATCCTTGAACCCCAAAAAGACGTGCGGACTGAGATCGCTTTTCGCATGGCGCACCTGACAAACGTGCCGGAAAAAGATGTCGTCTCAGAGATCGAGAGCCAGGCAAAAACTCATTTCGCCTACGCCATGGCTTCACCGGTGTTCCGTCAGAAACCCACTTTCTTACTCAAGAAATGGATTACTTCCGAATCATAGCTCAGCAGTTAAAAAAGGAGACTGTTTGCGATGACAAAAAACATAAAAATTGATCCCGTAACACGCATTGAAGGGCACGCCCGAGTCGAAGTTGATTTAGATGGCGACCAAGTCTCAAGATCCGTGCTGAAGGTTTTGGATTTTCGCGGATTCGAGGCGTTTCTCACGGGAATGCAGGTTGAGATGATGCCGACGGTCACCTCCCGAATCTGCGGTACGTGACCGGTCACTCATCACCTGGCCTCGGCGAGGTCGGTAGACAAGGTGTTTGATGTTACACCTCCAAGGGCTGCGTGGCTCCTTCGTAACATCCTCAATCTCGCTTCAATCTTGCATTCGCACGGAGTGCATTTTTTCGCCTTGGCAGGCCCTGATTTACTCCTGGGCGAAGATACTCCGCACGGGAGCCGGAACATACTAACCATGCTGGCCAAAGCACCTGAGTTAACTAAACAAGCGCTGAGGCTTCGAACCTTAGGTGCCGAGATCGCTGAAACAGTGGGCGGCCGGCCTACTCACCCGGTGTCATCAGTAGTCGGAGGGATGGCTCAACCACTCTCAAAGGACAGGTATAATAAGCTCGTCGCGCTGGTAGAGGAAGCGCTGCCGCCGGCAAACAGTTTATATGACACAGCCAAAAAAGCCCTGGAAGGCCAGGCCGAACGATTAGCTTCACTGCCCCTGGAAACACACTATCTCGGGACGGTCTCGGGTGGGGCGCTTGACCTCTACGAAGGAGAGCTCAGGTTGCAATCACCGGACGGCACAACAGAGTCTTTTGCGGAAGATGATTGGGCCGACCATCTAGTCGAGGAGGCGGTTTCCGAATCTTACGGGAAACACGTCTTTGCTTTAAAAGATGGTGCCAGTGTTGCTTTTAGAGTAGGCGCTCTGGCTAGGATCAATTGCGCTGATCATATCTCAACAAAGAGAGCACAAGAAGAGCTGGTGTATTTCAGGGAAAAATGGGGGCACCCCAGCCACGAGACGGTGTTGTTTCACATGGCGCGTTTGATCGAATTGTTGTATGCGGCTGAGAGGCTCTCCGAGCTGGTCCAAGAGCCGGAGGTGACCTCTCAAGATGTGCGCGTTATGCCGACCGCAAATCCAAAGAGTGCATGCGCTCATGTAGAGGCACCCAGAGGCGTCCTGGTGCACGACTACCAAGTGGACAATAACGGTATCGTGACAGGGGCCAATCTCTTGGTGGCCACCCAACAGAATCTTCCCTCAATAAATGAAACTATCGGCTTGGCCGCCAAACGCTATCTTGACTCTCCTGATGAGGTGCTTCTAAACGAAATCGAATTCAGTATTCGTTGTTACGACCCTTGTCTCTCATGTGCCACCCATCGTTACGGGGACATGAAACTGGAGGTCAATATCCGGCGTGGAGGTATCCCCATGCGAACCCTGAAGAGGAGGTGAATCG
>JAABSF010000740.1 GCA_011390535.1 Deltaproteobacteria bacterium
CGGTGCCGCCGAGCGGCTTTGGGAGGTGAGTGCCGATTTGGCGGGTCTGACTCCATAGATCGGCAGCGTAGTTTGGAATCTCGAAGTGACCCTCCTTATTGTGTTTGAAAATGGTGTTTTTTCCTGCACCGGCTTGTACCCTCCCACAAATAGTTTTCATCCAACGGAATGCTAAAAAAAATAAACCTGGGTTGAAAGAGAGGGGCCTTAATGCATAATGGAGACATGACTTGCAGGGGCAGTATGCCGTTTCGCAAAAATGAGGTGTTGGCTTTCATGAAGAAAAGCGCTTTAAATAGTGAATAAAACGGCACCGAGTCGAAGTCATAAATAAGGCTTGCGCTCCAGTGAACAAAGCTGCGAGGACTAGAATATGAACAATTGAATACGAGCACTTGAATACGAAAAAGAGCATGTGCGGTGATGGAGAGATAGGAAATAAGAGAGATGCACAAGGGTGAGAAAAAGAAGATGGATGAAGGAAACAAAGTCTTAAAACGGGTTAAGCGGGGAGTCCTTTTGTTGGTTTTATTGGGTTTTTCAGTAATGATCCTTTTTTCCAGTCGTCCGACGGAAGCACGCAACACGCTGCCCGGGATGTTACCCAAGAAGGTCTTTCCTATGGAGTTGAAGGAGGTGACGGCTAAGACAAAGGTGGGCAGTTGGGTGGAATATTCAACGAGAGACATAGACAAGAAGCAAAGGTTTACCTGGCGGATAGCTCTTGTAGGAGAGGAAGGAAAGAACAAGAAGTGGTGGGAATATGTTCTTACCTGGGGTAGATTGCGGAGCGTGATAATAAAGGTTTTGATTGAGAGCACCAAACATGATCCCGCCAAAGTAAAGAAAATGATCTGGAAACCGGCAGGTCATCAGGCCGTTTATCTCCCGGTGGAAAAAGGCAAGAAAATGATGGAGCTTTATTCACCTCGTTTCAAAGGCAAGGTCAAGAAAGTCTCCACAGGTCCTCTTACTGTGGCTGGAGGGACTTTTAAGTCGGATCATTTCAAAGCGAAAGATCGACGAGGCAGGAAGATTCAGTTTTGGGTGAGCGAAGGGGTTCCTGTTATAGGGCTGGTGAAACTGTTGTCCCCCGGGATGAGGCTCGAGCTGGTGAAATATGGTCAAAACGCAAAATCGATGATAACGGAAAAACCCGGCAAGTTGCCTTTTCCGGTCAAATAATTCAGATCTGATATCTCCACGGTCTGGATTGACGGATAAATTTTGAAGGAATAGCCTATGGAATTCATTTACGTAGTAAAACGCTATGATCTCTTTGATCTTGCATTTCCTCACGGGTTTGTGGTGTCCACTCCGACAAAGAAATCTCAGGAGGTTGCCGACTTTCCAACTAGAGGTGGAGAGGATGAAGCTCCGGTACATGATGTCGGCGAGTATATGAAGCGGGCGCGAATGCGTGGGTTTTTTGTTGAGCGGAGGTGGGCTGAGCAGGACTCTTCTTTAAAACAGATTATTCCTTATACAATTGTAACGGATGGAGAATCGGTTTTGTCTCTCCGCAGGCTCGACAAAGGTGGGGAGCGCCGTTTGCACGGCAAGCTCTCCATAGGTGTAGGTGGGCATATAAACCCTGTAGATAAGGACTCCGCTCCTCGTCACGGCGATGATCTAATCGCGGCCGGGGCCTGGAGGGAGATAGAAGAAGAGCTCTACATTCCTGAAGACGCAAAAATGAAGGTCGTTGGTTTGGTAAATGATGAGAGTAACCCGGTTGGGTCGGTGCATCTAGGGGTTGTACATGTCGCAAAGGTTGCTGATGTAGGCGCGGTGAAGGTCAAAGAGAGGGACCAATTGGAGGGTCGTTTTGTTTCGGTTGCAGAGATTAAGAAAAGAGCAGCCGACCCCGAGGCGCTTATGGAGACATGGTCTTCTTTGGTAGCCGAGCGGTTGGATGAAATAATCTAAACACGCTCACATTGAGATCCGGACAAACATATTTGCTCGCGATTAGCCTGGCGAGCGAGCAGCCTGCCCTTAACTGAAGTGACTCGTTCTATGCTGAAGAAGATACCCAATGTTTT
>JAABSF010000741.1 GCA_011390535.1 Deltaproteobacteria bacterium
GAAGTGCTCTTCCATGGCTCGTCCACTCTCTCGACAGGCCTGGTGGGAGGGATATCTCTGACTTTTCTTACTGACGATTCCTCCTGCTCATTACGGTCTTTTCCTCGATCCTCATCCTCAATCCTCAAACTCTCCCCTGACCGGGCTGCTCCCTCTAAAGAAGAACCGGTGGCTGCTTCTCTTTCATCCCGGTCATCTTTCCCTTCCCCATCCGCCGGCTGTTGGAGAGCATCTGAAGAGGAATACAACGTAGGCTGTGAACCGATGTCGCCGTTGTCATCTCCCGGTTCACTTTTAACCACCGAAGGCCCCACCCCCGAAGCCATGGTGGGTGCCGTGCCTATTGCCGGTTTCTCTGACTTTGCAGGTGTTATGGCCGGTCCGACTCCAAGCCCATGTTCAGTTTCGGCCACAGCCGGGCCGGCCCCCTCCGAGCTGTTTGAAACACCTTTGCCGGTTACATACAAACTCCCGGATGGGAGCGCAGAGGCCATGGTATCTACAAACTCAGTTACACTCTCAAAACGTTGGCTCGGCTCTTTTGACAGCGCTTTCTTTAGTGCTTTGGATAGATCTGTGGGAATCGTCGGGATTAAGGTCTCAATAGGGTCAGGCTCTCCCTGTAATACTCTGCCCAAAACCTGGATAACCGAATGACCGCCGAAGGCCACCGAGCCTGTCACCATCTCGTAAAAAATCGTGGCCAGAGCAAACTGATCAGTCCGCCCGTCGATATCCCCTTGACGGGCCGAGACTTGTTCAGGCGCCATGTAGACCGGGGTGCCCAAAACTTCACTCTCTTGGGTCAGCGCCGTCTCACCCCCTTGCAGCTTTGAAATCCCAAAATCAAGCACCTTGGCCCTCTCTGTAGGGCCGGCGTCGCTCACTTCCGGGACCAGGTGAATGTTTTCAGGCTTCAGATCCCGGTGCACCACACCCTTACCATGAGCCTCCACCAGCGCAGACGCCACCTGTCGCAGAACGCGCAAAGCGTCATCCATGGCCATCGGCCCTTGTCTCAAACGATCACGGAGACTCTCTCCGGCCAATAACTCCAAGACCATGTATGGGACGCCGCCGGGCAAGGTGTTGAAATCCAAAATATCCACTATATTAGGGTGATTCAGCCTAGAAGCTATCTCGGCCTCTCTCCTGAATCGGGCCAGCGCGCTCTCATTGGCCAAGGTTGCATCCAACAGAACTTTAACGGCGACATTCTTCGGCAACCGCATGTGCGCTGCTTTCCACACCTCACCCATGCCCCCTTTACCGATCAGCTCAACCAATCGGTACGTATCGTTTAATATCTCTCCTGCCTTCAGTTCCGGTCTCATGATCCAAGATCTATTCCTTTCTCCCCTTCCTTTACCCACCCGAAAAACCTAACTCCCGGACTCTGGATTGCTTTCTTTTTTGAGTTAATCAAAAGATGTCACACGGCGTCCCATAAGGTCGCCCCAAATACACACCCAGATCGTTGAAGATCAGAGTATAGTTTTTCCCTATCGGAACATTGATCAGCTTCTCTCTCTTTTTTCCTCTCATCCAGAAGCTGTGCTCTTTTTCAAGGACCAGGCGTAATTTTCCGTCAGGGGTTGCAAAAACATCCCCCTCGCTGTCAGACACTATATTGGTCATCTTCATCCTCTTGAGGTTCCCCAGAGGCCCTTTATAAAGACGGTAATCCTTAACTTGCTCACTCTCGGCCATGTCTACATAATAATAAACACCTTTTCTATCCCTCGCCAACCCATAGGGCTTACGCCTTGCCAGCGGCTCTTTCATCTTTGCATTCTTCATCAAATTCATTGTCTTTTCTAGGCTCATCAAGCGGAGCTTCGTCTTATGTTTACCACACTCCAACAGACATGCCCCCTCCTTTTCGTCAATATTAAACCTAGAGATTTGAGCGGTTTTCCACTGCCGCCCTTTCACTTCATAACGAGGATCAAAAAACCACCCTTCACTATAATCATTCTTTTGGGGCGGGAGCATGCGTAATTCCTTATCTTTTCCATAAAACAATCTTCTTTTGTAACTA
>JAABSF010000742.1 GCA_011390535.1 Deltaproteobacteria bacterium
CGAAGCCGTCATAATAACCCATACAATGTGCCAAGGTCCACACCATTGAGCCACAGTAACCAATGCCTGAATGAGGTGGGTTTACGAGCGACTTGTCGACAAATGTCGCCAGAACTCTCCGCTCGTTTTCGGACAAATCGCCGGCCAAACAGGCCGGCGCCTTCAGGCGGCGGTCGTTGACGCAGACGACAGAAACCCCCGCATTAATGCGGGGGAACTTTAGCATCCATCCCTGCAGTTCAGACAGTGGAGTATTTTGGGTGAAAGGAAAAGAAGTTAGATCCAAGAGACGGTTCTCGCCTGACAGGCAGAGACCTTAGAGGCAGAAACCTGTCAGCTGAAAGACCGTTCAAGCAGATGTGAGTGTAGACAGAGCTACGAATCTCACTTCTTTTTGAGCTCCTTGCCACAGCAGGTAAAGCCTTGATCATCTTCGGAAGAGCAGCCACATGAATCCGATGCGGTGTCGGAATCATCACAAGCTTTTACTACTTTGAGTTCAATGCCGCAATCAGGACAAGTGTAAATTTCGCCTACTTTCATCTCGTGACAACTGGCCATGGTAAAGTTCTCCTTTCGAGTGGTTTGAATTCAGTCTCACTTAATTCTAATTTGTAACTTGTGTCGTTTCTTCGGAACCCGCAGGTAACTGAAAAAACAAAAGTACACAATTTCGATTAACCATGGATACAATTAGAACGGATCACCCGGTTCGTCAAGTCACCGCAATCCCAATCCCATCCCCCAATCCCAAGATAGGTTTGGTATCAGTTTAAAACTCAGGTTGACCTTGTTTATTTCGGACTTACTTTATCCCAATAGCAATGACTCGATCTACTCGAGGGATTCTCCGTTTGTTTTCCCGCAGTGTCGGCTTCTCGTCGTCATAAACCAGGGAGAAGAGGGAGAAGAAAAGATGAGGTTGACATGAACAAAACAAAAAAAAATGAACATAAAAAGAACCACCTCAGTGGTGAAAAGAGCCCATACTTGCTTCAACACGCATACAACCCGGTGGACTGGTATCCTTGGGGAGATGAGGCTTTCACGCTGGCTAAAAACGAAAACAAACCGGTATTTCTGTACATAGGTTACAGCAATTGCAACTGGTGCCACGTGATGGAGAGGGAGTCATTTGAAGACGAGGAAACCGCCGATCTGATCAACAAAGCCTTCGTGCCGGTGAAGGTGGACCGTGAAGAGCGCCCGGATATCGACACTCAGTACATGAAGGTGTGCCAGTTGATGACCGGTCAAGGAGGCTGGCCGTTGACAATTCTGATGACTCCGGATAAGCGACCGTTTTTCGCAGGAACCTACATCCCGAGGGAGTCGCATGGCAACCGAATGGGTTTAAAAGAACTCGTGGCCACGGTCTCGGGGCTTTGGAAAAACCAAAAAGAGGATCTCCGGAACACGGCGGAACAGATCGTCTCCAAAATCGCCATCCTCAATGAGTCCCGGCCACCTCTTCCTCTTGAGGCGAGGGCTCTCCACCGGGGCTATCTTCAACTTCAAGGCGCCTTTGACCCTGAACACGCCGGCTTCGGTACCTTTCGCAAATTCCCAACTCCACACAATCTATTGTTCTTGTTAAGGCATTGGAACAGGTCGGGAGAGCCGCAAGCACTGGAGATGGTTCAAAAGACACTCGACGCCATGATCTTGGGCGGCATACATGACCACGTGGGAGGCGGATTTCATCGTTACTCAACGGACCGCCTATGGAAATTACCTCACTTTGAAAAGATGCTCTACGACCAGGCGCTGATGGCGATCGCTCTCCTGGAGACCTACTCCGCCACAAAAGAAGCGCGCTACGCCGACACAGCACGTAACCTGTTCACATATGTCCGACGGGAACTTGAATCTCCAAGGGGAGGCTTTTATACAGCTCAAGACGCTGACACTGAAGGCGAAGAGGGCCGATTCTATATATGGACTCTGAAAGAGCTGAGAGAGCATTTTTCCAAACAAGATGTAAAGCTCCTGATCCATGTCTTCAACTTAGAGGAGAGAGGGAATTTTCAAGATGAAGCC
>JAABSF010000082.1 GCA_011390535.1 Deltaproteobacteria bacterium
CGTAGGTCTCTCCAACCATATAAAATCGGCCGCCGATCGGATCCTGAAAAGCGCTGTTAGTGGCCGCCCTCAATTCCGTGAGCCACTCCATGGGCACGTGCTTTATCGCATCCAGCCTATAACCGTCGATGTTGTATTCCTTCGCCCACCACAACGCATCGTTTATAGACCAGTCACGAACCGTCGGATTATAGAAATCAAAAGGAGGCAGATAATCGGTAAAGGCGCACCTCGTCCCCCAATAAGGGTCATTCCAGTTGTCCGGTGGACACAGAACAATGTTTCCGTTGTCATTTGCAAACCAATCAGGACGAGCTGCGTAGAGGCCCGAAGCACCATCAACATGGTTCATGACATAATCGAAGATAACGTACATTCCTGCATCATGGATGCTGTCTATCAGACTCACGAGATCTTCATGCGTACCGAGCCTACTCTCCACCGCCGGCCTCGGAGACGGGTTATCGGGATCACTGTAGTCAATGTTCTCTGGTGAAGGCCAATACCCGTGAAACGCTGAATACATATGCGGGTCAGAGTTAGGATCTATGGCGGCTCCGGCCAAATCACGATTATCGAAAGGTGCAGACAACCATATAGTGTTCACCCCTAGCTCCTGCAGATACCCAAGCTTAGACTCCAGCCCGACCCAGTCGCCTCCGTAATATTGAGCAAGATCGCTTACACCCGGAACTGGATCACTGCTATTATCACCATTAAAAAAACGATCCACCATGACGAAATACATTATCCCATCTTCCCACTGAAACTCATCAGGATCTCCGCACAGACCTGAGAGTGGACAATCATCAGGACAATTAGAGTGGGTTTCTCCAAGCTCCGGTTCACAGACCCCATTATCATTGCATTCAGCCGGACAATCATTCGAGCAATTTGAGAAGTTTTCGCCTCTATCCGGCTCACAGACACCGTTATTGTTACAGATAGGTTGTCCGCCTCCCATGGTTAAAACAGCGACTTCAGAGACGCTCTTCGGGTTATCAGGGTTATCCTGCGGCAAGGTCTGGTTAGCCAGATGTTGTCCGTCTTGATTCACGAGACGCGCAAAAACGGCGATCTTCGTTCCCTGCTCCTGGACACCACCGAAAAGATCCTCAAATGAAATCGCGGCCTCCATGGCGCTCCCGCCCGCAACCACCGTGCCCACAATCCAGGGAAAATCTGCCGGATTTTCACCAATACGCCTCCACCCCGCGCCATCTTCCAGACCTTCATTAACGCCGGTCATCCCAACCGTCCCTACGGCCATATCCGCAGCATAAGAGTTATCGGTGATTGAGATATCCGCGCTTAGCGCGTTATCCAAGGTGCCGTCGGTATCTGTGGCTGAAGAAATCGAACTCAACCCGGCGCTCCCCGTCCCATAGTCGATATCAATGTAAACAGCCAGTGCATTCTGACTCTCCACCCAGCCGCTCACCGCCACGTAAAAATGGGTATCGTCATAAGCAATAAAGAGGGCATCCATGTAATTATCACCCCAATCCGTAGGAGTATTTCCAACAGCGACGGACTGATCTTCCGTCCAATCGCCGTCACCCACCGTAATCACACCATCGATTACTGGAGTTCCGTAATGCGGATCCGACTCCTCCACACAAACACCATCCTCCCACTCATACCCCTCGGCACACTCGCCGCAATCAACACCTGCATAACCTGGGTCACATTCACAGATCCCCTCTTCTCCCTCCACCACACACACACCATGTCCGCTGCAATCCACACCATCACATAGATCCGGCTCTCCCCCTCCATCGTCATCGCCACAGCCGGGCGACCCCAAAGAAATGACCACCATGAACAACCCTGTGCCCAAAGCGCGAATAAGTTTAGAAATCCAATCCTTCTTCATTTGGTGTTCCTCCGCATTTGGTCTGCGACTTCAGCTTTCAGAATCTTTTTTTTCTGCGATCAAAATTCAAGAGATCCTGAGTTTTGTGATCCTAATTCTTCAATTACAGAATCTTCCTATTTAAAGTTTATGTCTTTGTTATCCTAGAGTGCAATCTAAAAAATTCAGCCGGACATGAAGAGCAAGCTTAATGCTTAAATGATCTTCGCCCGGTGAATAGCATGGTGGCGTCATGCTCGTTCACCGCTTCGATGGACTGGTAGTCATTCAATGAGCCTCCCGGCTGCAAAACAGCAGAAACCCCCTCATTCAACCCTACCTCCACCCCATCGCGGAAAGGGAAAAAAGCATCTGAAATCATGCATGCGCCTTTCAAACCGCCATGACACCGGTTGGTCTCTTCTTGAATCTCTTTTCTCTTGTCGCTCTCTTTCAGAAGATTCATGGGCGTCTTAAAGCGTCTCCAAGACAAAGCATCCTCCATCTTTGTGTATGCTTTATCCCTGGCGATTTTTGCGACTCCAACCCGATCTTGCTCACCCGTACCTATGCCCACCGTGACTCCGTCCTTGACGTAAATGACCGAGTTGGATGTGACACCGGCTTCCACAAACCACCCGAAAAGCATGTCGTCCAGCTCTCTCTTGGTAGGTTCCCGCTGGACACGGTACTCCTTGCCTTTCCGATTACAAAGGGCGGGAAGAAAATCTGCTCCACTGCTCACTCCGGGGAGAAAAGACGTTTGAACAATCATGCCACCATCCAACAGAGCTTTAAAATCAACAAAACGATCAGGAGCATACTCCTGTAGTCGATCCATGCGCGCAATCTCCAGAACCCGCAGGTTTTTTCTACCGGAGAGAACATCCAAGGTGCCTTCGTCGTACCCGGGAGCAGCAACCACCTCAGCATAGTTCGCAGCCACCGCCTCTGCGGTGGGAAGATCCATGCACCGATTGAATACAACCGCTCCACCGAAAGCAGCCACACGATCCGCCATGTCGGCTTTTTCATAAGCCCCGGACAAAGTGTCATCCAACGCCACACCACTGGGATTATTGTGTTTCATGATAATGGCCGCCGGCCGGTGGGTTAAGTACCTTAAAATGTTCAATGCGTTATCTACATCCGTGAGATTGATCTTGCCCGGGTGTTTGCCGGACTGGAGCAGCTCCATATCACAGACCAGCCCTCTCCCCGGCAAAATAGTTTTCACATCACCAATTTGCAAATTGCCCTGGACAAGCCGGTAAAGAGCGGCTTCTTGCCCTGGGTTTTCTCCATATCGCAGCCCCTTCTCCACACCATCCACCACCCAAGTCACCTTCTCATACTTCAGGGAAGTAGAGCTCTCTACGTCGTTATCCGAATAAAAACGAATCTCCATCCGTGACGGAAAATGATCATCCATCACCGTTCGATATGCTTTTTTTAGATCTTCAGCCATAACTAAATACCCTTCAAATTTACCCTGCCGTTATTCCGATGGTGCAAATGAATATAATGAGCTTAGCTTCTCAGGATCGCATTTTGCCAAATACCCGGAGATCGCTTTATCGTAAGCCGCTGTGTGAGCAAACGCTTTTTGTGCAAATGAAAACCTCTGTGCAAGGAAAAGGTCGCCCCCAACCTCCCGGATCTGGGAGATAAAACCTTCATAATCCGAAGGTTCGGTCAACACCGCTGTGCGAAGATAATTTTTCGCGGCCGCTCGAATCATAGTCGGCCCCCCGATGTCTATGTTCGCCCTTGCCTCTTCTGAGGTGACGTTTTCCCGGGAAACTGTTTCTTGGAATGGATAAAGGTTGCACACCACAAGATCGATCGGCACGGCCCCGGTTCTGCTCAGATCATCTTGATGCGCCTTATTGTAGGTCTCGGTCAAGAGCCCAAGATAAATCTTGAAATCCAGTGTCTTAACCAACCCTCCCTGCGTCTCGGGCTGCCCCGTATATGATGACACCGGCTCCAAGTTCTTCTTCCACTCGTCACCAAGAATCTCCCGGATGCGGTTGAAAGTTCCGCCGGTAGACAGAATCCGAACATGTGGATTTATCTCCACCAGCCCGGACACGAGCCCTTCCAACCCGCTCTTATCTGAAACACTAGCAAGTACCGTACGAATTTTTACCGAATTATCGATCTTTTCTACGATGTTTCCTGCCATTATGAAATCACCTTTCCTTTTTTTATCTTCGCTGTTTATGCAGCTTTTTCCTGTTCACCTTTTTGTTCGTTCTTAGATTTTCAGACGAGCCGTTTAGGAGGCCCTGGAGAGAAATCACTCTTTCTCGATAACGACCTCACCGCTCTGATGCTCGATCCCCACCTTATCCTTTGCCAATAGATCTATGACCATTGGATAAAGCTCATGCTCTACCTTCAAGCCTCGCGCTTTCAGAGACTCCAGAGTGTCGTCCGGCATAACATCTACAGGCTTTTGAACAATAACCGGCCCGGTGTCCATCCCTTCGTCCACAAAATGCACTGTGATCCAAGTTCGAGGCAGCCGCTTGCGCTCTTTACCTGCCAGGCCCAACGCAAACTCATACCCACGGGTCCCTTGATAAGCACGGGTGTCGGCCGGATGAATGTTGATTACACCCGGCATATTCGTCTCTGGATCTCTGAATTTTTCCAGAAAAAACGGGGTAACAAGCCTCATATAACCTGCCAGAACAGTCAATTGAGGCTCATAAACGGCGACTTGATCAAGAATCGCCGCTTCATGACTCTCCCTACTCGGAAACAGCTTCGGATCCAATGCGACGGCCGGAATTCCACGCTCGCGTGCCCTTGTAAGCGCGTATGCATCCGGGTTATCCGAAACCACAACAACGACCCGTGCATGTATCCGCCCACTTTCACACGCATCTATAACCGCTCCAAGATTCGTTCCCGACCCGGAGGCCATAACCATCAACCTCAAAGGCTGACCCGAGTCACCTCTGGACACTCTCCGCTTGAACACACCGCTCGCTGAACACGAACTCGCATCAGAAAAGCAACTCACATCGAAGCTCCTCTTTTTTTAGAAAAATCTCTTCATCCTTTTCCTCGACGGCATCTTTATTTCCATCTACACCCCTGTCAAGCAAACCTCCTACCACCCCGATTATTATCGTGGATGTTGGAGAGAGGGGGTTCGGTGTGATATTGTCCGCCCATGAAAAACCCCGAAAAACTCCCCATGAAAACCCTTGGAGATCTTTTTGATATACCACTCCCTTGGGATGCAATACCGGTCTCCGGAGGCTTGATTCACCGCACATATCAGCTTCGCTCCGAAATAGGCGTCTTCTCTCTTCAGGCCCTTCATCCGAAGCTGTCAAGCGATGAAATACTGTGTGACTTCGATGCTGTGACAAAACATCTGCAAAATGAGGGATTTCCCGCCCCCCGGTTGATCAAGACATTGCACGGTGATCCCGCCGCAGATGTAGACGGCACGAGATGGCGCCTCACTACATGGCTCCATGGAGAGACAAAGACAGAAGTAGCGAACGAAGAAACAGCCTACCACGCAGCAAAGCTCTTAGGTCGATTCCACAAAGTCATGGAGAGCATCGACCATGAATTTAAGAGCCGTCATCCTTTGCATGACACCGAATTTCATGTATCAGCGCTGGAAAATACATTAGATAGGTTCAGGTGTGAGCAAATAAACGAAATAGATTCTGAAACATTTAAATGGATAGAAAAGCTCTCTGAAGAGACGCTCGGACGGCTGTCGGTGATCAACCGCGAGTTCCAAAACCCACCTCTTCCAAAGAGGGTCGTACATGGCGACCCCAAAATTTCCAATATCATCTTTCACCCGGGTAAAGCAGAGGCCGTTGGACTGATAGATCTGGACACCTGCGCCCGCCACACAGTGTTGGTAGATTTAGGAGACGCGATAAGGTCCTGGACACCCACCGGCCCTGAAGAAAGATCAGGCGGATTTCGCACCGAAATTTTGGAGGCGTTACTCGACGGCTACCAAACGTCCGGGTTTCCGCTGACGCAAGAAGAGAAAGGACGAATCGCGCTGGCCGGGCCGTTGATCACCTGGGAGCTTTGCGCAAGGTTTGTGCGCGATGTAATGGAAGATTCATATTTTGGATGGGATCCGGCCGAATACCCATCCAGAAGGGCACACAATATCGTGAGGGCGAAATCAATGGCTGAACTGGGGAGGAGACTGGAACAAGCCTCCATTGACATTTAGGTACAACTCACCCCCCATTCGTTACGACCATGCTGCTTTTTGCCGACCATATTACTTTGGGACTGCCCTGATAGCAAAGCAGTTTACTCTGTCAAAGCGCATTCCACTGTGATATTAACCCGAGTCGAGAGACAAAGAATCAGCCCAGGTGCGGGTGTGCATTATGCGTAATTACATAGAATCCCTGGAACAATCAATATACGAAGAAGGCGTGGTGAGCGCTGAAGCAGGGCTCGAGTTGATGAACTTGGAAGGCCCGGCGATATATGATCTTTTTCCGTCTGCGAATCGAATCGCCCGTCATTTTAAGGGTTATGAAGTTGAGCTCTGCGGCATTGTAAACGCAAAGAGCGGGCGATGCGCTGAAGATTGCGCTTTCTGTGCTCAATCAGTTCATCATGAAACTGACGCGCCTACTTATGACCTCATGGAAAACGAAAAAATCGAGGCAGCAGCCGCAGAAAGCGCGGAGTTATCTGCAAATCGATTCGGCATTGTCACCAGCGGGACCGGGATAACTCAAGATCCAGAGCTGGACCGTTTGTGCAGGGTTATCAGCAAAATCTCGGCAGAGGGTAAAATCAACCCGTGTGCAAGCTTGGGGATCCTCTCCCAAGAGGCTCTGAAAAAACTCTGGGACGCCGGTCTTCGAGGCTATCACCACAACATCGAGACAGCTGAAAGCTTCTTTCCTCGAATATGTTCCACCCATGTTTACGAAGAAGATTTAAATACGGTCCGGGCAGCCCGGCGGCTTGGGTTCATGACCTGCTCGGGAGGCATTTTCGGCATCGGTGAGACAAGAGCCCACCGGGTTGAAATGGCCATGACACTTCGAGATCTGAAAGTGCAGAGCATACCTCTGAACTTTCTGATCCCGGTAAAAGGGACCCGCCTTGAAGACTCTTCGCCCCTCCCTGCCCTGGAGTGCCTCAAAATAATCGCCGTCTACCGAATGCTGTTGCCGGAAGCGACAATAAAAGTGTGTGCCGGCCGGGATCGCTGCCTTGGAGATCTCTCATCTTGGATATTCTATGCGGGCGCCAACGGTATGATGGTAGGCCACTACCTTACTACCGCAGGTCGCGACCCCGAGACCGACATCCGCATGGTCAAAGACCTGGGCTTTCGGCCTCTCGTCAACCGAAGTTAATTTGTTTTGCCGCGAGCCCTAAGCAAAGAGCAGAGCTCACCCTCTTTTTGTCGCATTTTTTTTCGTTCAGCCGCTTTTTTATGATTCCACCCCATGAGATGCAGGATACCGTGAATCAAGACCTTCTCTATATCTTCATAAAAGGCATTCTTGGAACCGGCTCTCCTGTGCACCACCGCCGGAGAGATGACAATATCACCCAAAAGCATTGGGGGTAAAGGTTCACCACTCAGGCATTGATCATTATCATCACATTCACATTCACTGGAGAGCACAAGCCGTTCAAGCTCGTTGGAGGTCATCTGAGGAAAGCTGAGCACATCAGTTGCGCGATGAAGATTGCGCCATTTCCCGTTCAGCTCTCGAATCTTATTTTGCGTGACCAACATTATGGACAGCTCCACCTGCGACTCAGTCAAGTGGTGCAAAACTCCTACCGCACAATGGGCCAACCTATTTTCCAGACGCTCACCACACGCCCCCAGCTCTTTTTTACTAAAGCCTTTTTCGCAAAGCTCTTGGATCGCCTCAATATCAACATCCACCACTACTTCGTGACTCGCTGATCCGGAGCCGCTTTTTTCTCTCTCTTCCCAGATCTCTTTCATGACAGAATATCTTTTTTTATACGGGGGTTTCCGTCGTTCCCGTCAACGACCGTCTTCAGATGGGTGGTTACTGTTAGTTTCCGCTCTTCTTCTCGTTCTCTTCAACCTTCCCGCCCTTCTCATTTTTCTCGCTCTCTTCAACCTTCCCGCCCTTCTCATTTTTCTCGCTCTCTTCAACCTTCCCGCCCTTCTCGCCCTTCACGTCCTCCTGACTCTTATCGCTTTTATCGTTCTTTCCGCCTTCTCCAAAGTCTCCGGTTGAAATTTTTTCGTTGTCTCTAGCTCGTCGGTCGGCTCTCTCTTTGGCTCTGGCCTGCAGCTTAAGCTCTCTCGTTGTTGTGATAAACTGCCTACCCGAAGGACTTTTTTCGGGGCTTCTATATCCATTTTTTTGACCTGGATATATTGGTCTATGGTGATACATCCCCACAAGCACATTCAAAAATGCTCCCGCGATTTTTGTCAGATCACGCAATGTAAGCGCGCATTCGGCGAGCTGTCCGTCGATGAATTTCTTGTTGATAATGCGATCCACCACACTCCTGATCTGCTCCTCATCCGGGTTTGGAAGACTCTTCACCGCGGCTTCCACCGCATCAGCCAACATCAAAATGCCGGCGACACGAGTCTGTGGTTTTGGACCTGGATATCTGTAATCGTTTTCTATGATCTCTTCATCATCCCCTGCCTGCTCCAGTGCCCTTTTGTAAAAGTATTCTATCAATGTCGTCCCATGGTGACTCAGCGCAACTTCCTGAATCCGTTCTGGAATACGGTATTTTTTTAGAATCTCCCGGGTATCTTTCAGATGATTTTTGATAATAAGAACGCTCATAGACGGCTTGAGCTTGCCATGAGGGTTGTCCCCACGTTGGTTTTCAGCAAAATAGTGAGATGTACGCATCTTGCCTACGTCGTGATAGTAAGCTGCCACCCGAGCCATCAATCCATTTGCGCCGATGGCATTGGCGCCCGCCTCCGACAAGCTGCCCACAACCATGGAGTGATGATGTGTACCCGGAGCATGCATCAAAAGATCTCTCAGCAGAGGGTGATTCAGATTGGCCAACTCAAGCAAAGAGACATCTGTTGTATAGCCACCCATCCACTCCAGAATGGGCAACAGCGCCGAAGCCAAGAAACCTGAAGCCAAACCTCCTAATATCGCAGAGGCACCCGCCAACAAAGTCCATGTGCTCCAAATCTCTCCCGCAAAGGTCCT
>JAABSF010000743.1 GCA_011390535.1 Deltaproteobacteria bacterium
GACGCACCTGAATGTCTTTTAAAGAAAAACAACCGCCGCGCCTCTAAAAGTGCGTTAGCTAATCGATCCTTTCCTATGTCATTTTGATACTCTGCCAGCCCGATATTAACGGGATCAACTTGAGACCAGGCTTTTGCCGGATCCAGCGCCCTATTCGCCAAAACCAAGGCCGATGCAATACCTGGCTCGAGATCAGGTTGTTGTTCTAGAATTCTTTTCCTAGCCTCCATAAGGGCCGCACTTCTAATCGGTATTACAGTAAAATGAAGCGCCAAAGTCTTTCTAACATCCGACAGCAGCTCTTTGTCGGGTGCAGTATTGGGAACAAGGATACATGATAGGCCTTTACCCCTCAAAAGATGCAACAACTCTGTCTCCCAGTGGGCGACATCTATGATCTCTCCTTTTTCTACTATGTCGAAGCCCGTGACAATCGCCACGCTCAAGCCTTTCCCTACAGGCCCCACATTGACGGCGCCCACGGGAGTCTCCCCCATCGGTGAGCTCTCCAGCAAATCATTGTAAAGATTTGTCGCGCTGCGAACCGCTTCATCTTCTGCGCGGCGATCCAAAATTGATCGGAGCGTCCCTGGGAGATCATTCCAGATTAACTCTTCAGAGACGGACTCTTCGCCTCTTTTTGCCGCAGCCGGCCCCATTCTCGGCAACATAGAGTGGACAAAAGACTGTATGTTTGACTTCGGCCAATCGATGCTAATAGACAGCGCCCCTACTTTCTCTCCCCGCCGAGATGCCATCCAACGGTGATTCGCCAAATTTGATAGGCTCTCCCTCCTTCTGGCATAATCCTCGAAGTTTTTTGCTTGCGGATGGTCCTCTATCAATCGACACCTCATCTCGCCTCGTTTTAAGGAGAGGTTCACCGCTCCACTCCATGTATCCACATGTGCAGCGAGAGCTTCGGCCCATTTCTCGTCTCCTTCAAAATCATCTTTCGGACACATCCTCATCGCGCGTCCGAGAGCCCAAATCTTGTGAGGAACCAAGGCTTTCTCTGTGGCCAGTTGAGGCAATGAAGGCAGCTTGCCGGCCTCTATACTGTTTTCGAGCTTTTCAAAAGCATCTTCCCGCTCCCGCCACGCATATACCGCAGCGGATAACCTCCGCAGATGAGCGTCAGGAACCTTTGATAACAAGGCAGTCCATTTTTCTTCAAGCTCGGCAAGGCACCCGGCTTTTTCCAGGTCAGACAAAAGTTCTTCCACTTTATTGTCTGAAAAAACCTTTAGATCGACCATGCGGGTCCGATGGATAAAGTCTTTCAATAACACTGCATTACCCTTAGATGTACTTTTCTTTTAAAAACTCACCGGATAAAAAACATGCTCTTTCTTTATTTAAGAGAAAACGCGATGAGTAAAAACAATTCCATATTTCTTAATTCTTGTTTCTTAAGGCTCAATCGAATAACAGCTCAAAAAACATTTTAACAGATAAGATGAATTGAAGACAAAACCCCGAACACAATCTTTGAGCACCTATTTACCGTGTGATTTCGGAATTCGTCAAAAACGACAGCAGACTAACCTCTCAGCCGGCAGTCAAAAACAACACATCCATACAAATTATGGGAGCAATAAAAAAAACTGATTTCAGGCCGGTACAAGAGAATGATATTTGTGTTTTTCGGTTACGTCAAGCCCCTAGTTTCCGCAAAACAAGGCAATCGTCATCTTTTGATTTTCAAAACCAATCTCTACACGAGATCGAAGGCGTCAAAGCGGACGGACGGCAAGGCGCAAGGAAAAGGAGGATGAACGGATGGCTGATTGTGCTTTTTGACGATTCCCCCGAAAACAATCCAAATTGACTTTACTTACAAAAAAAGGCAATAATACAACATATAAGATGGGATGGAAAATACATTTCTTTTGCTAATCAATGGGGTCGCAACTTTGTTATCGATAATAATCCGCTTCAGGGAGAATACATAGAGAGTATTAAGATGAAAACAAAGGTTAAAAAAAGCAAGCTTCTCTCCGCATGTCCCCGGCCTCATTAATTTCTCCGCATTGG
>JAABSF010000744.1 GCA_011390535.1 Deltaproteobacteria bacterium
CTTCTTCGTGGGTTGAGAGCGCCCAGGCCCACTTCATCCAGGAGCTCCTTCAGATGTTGCTCTTTCGGCGAGATCCCGTGTCGCCGAAGCACCATGACCAGGTTGCCGCCCACTGTAAGGTGCTCGAACAGTGCCCCCTCTTGTAAAAGAAGAGCCGCAGTTTTTTTCTTTATCTTTATCTTGCCGGTGTATTCTGATTGGTCCTTCAGATCAAATATGAGCTCTGCCAGGGTAGTCTTGCCCACCCCGCTTCCGCCCATTATAACAACGGTTTCACCCCCTTTTACCGATAGGTTCAAGTTTTCGAAAATCTTCGGACCATCAGGGTGGCTGAAACCTAGGCCTTTAACATCCAATAACATTTTGCCTGTAGAATGTGAGGTGGTGGAGGTGCTCAAACCATATCGTCCCTACTCATCATCATCTAAACCGTTCAACATTTCGTTTGTGTCTCTCCAACCTCTCAGCCCTAACCGCCCCATTATCTCTTTTGCCTCTTCCAGGGCTTTGCGAGCGGTCTCGATGTTGGAACGTTCAGCCGTAAATCCACCATAGAAATATAACGCACGAGCCAGCTCGGAATCATTACCCAGCTCTCTGAAAACGGCTATTGATTCCTTGAAAAAATTTGTAGCGGTTGCTGTGGGATCCGACCCGCTGCTGTCAAAGAGTGTTTTTGAATGTATGTGGGCGAGGGCCAGGAGTGCTCTCCCAACGTTTTCCCGAATGCCGCCCTTTCGGGCGATGTCAAGTGACTCTCCGGCGAGGTTTTTAGCTTTCTCTCCATGTCCATCCTGCAATTCGACAAGGCTCATCACGCATAACGCCAGGCTCATGAATCGCCGCTCATCCAAGTCGCGGCACAGGGACAGCGCTTCTTCTAGCCTCTGACGAGCTTCTGGTAGCTGTCCTTCGCTCAAAGCCGTCTCTCCTAGTCTTGTGAGGAGCTCGGCTTGCGCCGGAAGAGCACCAATAGCCTCAGCAACTCCAAGCGCTTCCATCCACAACTGGCGGGCCCTTGGCGTGTTGCCTCTCAAGAATTCAAGTTGTGCCAGGCTGTTTAATGAATTTACAATACCTGCTTGGTCATTAATTTCACGACGCAGCACCAGCGCTTCTTCGTAACAAGCGGCGGCCTCGTTAAAAAGACCGCGATCACGCTCGATGGTTCCGACGTTGGAGAGAGATGCTGCGATAGATCGGAAATCTCCGATCCTTCTCCTCTCTTCAAGAGACGCGGCGCTGTGACTCAAAGCTTCATCGTAGTTCCCCTGAAGATATAGCACCTGACCGATGTCATCAAAGGAGCCTGCTATGCCCCGTCCATCCCCGGCTTGCTCAAATAGATCCTTACCTTTTCTCAGATAATCCAGTGCCAGGCCAAGCTCACCTTTTTGTCTCCAAATCCGGCCCATCTTGTTGAATGCGACACCACCTTTTGCACGGCTCGCCATCACCCAGCCCAGTCGAAGCATTTTTTCGAATGCCTGCAGCGCCTCTTCATAGTTGCCCCTCAACTCATGTACTGAACCTAGATCGTGCCAGATATGAATACGGGTAGAGATGTTGCTTTCTCCCAGGCATTCCAATGATTGTAAATAAAGGCCGATGGCTTTTTCGTTTAAGTAATCAGCTCTGGCCATGTCGCCGGCGCGCCGGTATCGTTGAGCTGCGGCTTCTTTGTCTCCGGCGAGCTCAAGATGCCTTCCCACCTCTTCCTGGTGGGTTCCACTTCTGCCCTCCGGCCTCAGCTCGAGCCACTGAGCAACCAGCTTATGGTGTTGCTTTGCCCGCTCCTGATTAACTCGTTCGTAAACCAGTCTCCAGATGGGAGGGTATGAAAAACGAAACTCTTTTTCTCCCTGAATCTGCGTGTTTCGACGCTCTATCAAGAAACCCCTGGTCACGTGACGCCGGAGCGCTTCCATGATGCTGGTTTGGTTTCTGTCTCCTGAAGCGGCTATATCTTCCAGTGTAGGACCGTCCGGGTCACCGTTTTCTAATGTAGATGCTCTATAAAGAGCCAC
>JAABSF010000745.1 GCA_011390535.1 Deltaproteobacteria bacterium
TCCTCTTCCCAGCCTGCGCCTCGCTCTTTGGCATCAAAAGCGGAATACACAGAATCGGGTATGACAAAGGGGGCATGACTCCAGCCCAGCCCATCCCTCAACCCAGCAATCTCTTCATCTCCGAGGGGAGATCCATGCGTCTTCTCACTACCGGACAGGTTTGGTGCCCCATAACCGATGGTCGTTTTGCAGCACAAGAGACTCGGCCGGGCTGTCTCTGCCCGTGCCTCTTCAAGGGCTGTTTTAACCGACTCGGGATCATGACCGTCGACATCCTTGACTACATGCCACCCATATGAACTGAAGCGTCCCGGCGTATCGTCTGTGAACCACTCTTTTACAGGGCCATCAATGGAGATCCCGTTATCATCGTATAAAACGATCAACTTCCCGAGTTTCCACGTCCCGGCCAAAGAGCTTACCTCGTGGGATAACCCCTCCATGAGGCAACCATCGCCGGCGAACACATATGTATGGTGATCAATGATCTTATGTTCATTGGTGTTATAGCGAGCAGCAAGCAACTTTTCTGCCAGGGCCATGCCTACACCGTTCGCCAACCCTTGCGCCAAAGGGCCTGTCGTGGTTTCCACGCCCGGTGTCTCAACATTTTCAGGGTGTCCGGGGGTTTTTGACCCGATCTGCCTGAAATTCTTCAGGTCTTCAATGGTCAAATCGTAACCGGATAGATGCAACAGCGAGTAGAGCAACATCGAAGCGTGACCGTTGGAGAGCAAAAACCGGTCACGATTAACCCACAGCGGGTTTTTTGGGTTATGTCGCAAAAAATCATTGAATAAAACCTCCGCCATATCCGCCATGCCCATTGGTGCACCCGGGTGCCCTGAATTGGCTTTTTGAATAGCATCGGCACTTAGGAATCTGATGGCGTTGGCAAGGTCTTTTCGAGTTGTCATACATGGCTCCTCTTGTTTCATATGAAATCAGATGTTCAAAATATTCGGCCTATTATGCTTGATGAGGAAATAATTTGAAGGAAAAAACGGATAAAAAACCAATCGCAAAAGATGAGACTACGTTACTCCAGACCGTGCAAAGGATCGTCCGACACTTGTACACTCGGAGTATAGTCGGCGTTTTTGAGGATCTCTACACTTTGCTTGTCCGGACGGAACCTGAGCGGATAAACAACCCTGTAGAGAGTGCGATCTCTCCGGCTTCTCGGAATCTTAAGCTTGTACGCCGTATCTATTAAACAGCGCTCAAGCTTGAGATCATTCAACTCGCTGTTTTTCAACTCCACCCTGGCGACCTCTCCCCTGGTAAGATCCATCTCCAGCAAGACTCTGCCTTTGGTTAACCGGTTGGAAGTGGCCCCCAACCCTACACGTTCCTGATAACAGGCCTTGGCTCCTTTCAAATATGAGGTCCTGATCACCCTTAACACAACCCCCTTCGTCAACTTTCCTTTGCTCACAATCTCCACCGGGACCCTCTCTCCCACAAATTCCATCCAGGGTGGATTGACACTAAAACGAGGCGAATCTTCATAGGCTAATCTACTAAAAAAACGGTGCCCCCAACGATCTGCAAATCGATACCTATCCCTTGCAAATTCATTTTTCATATCCAAGACGATCAAAGATGTCGCCCAAGATACTATCTTGGCGCGAAGCGCCGAAACCCTTGCTCTCCTGAAAGCCTCAAGCGCTGAAGAGCTATTACGCAAAAAACTCATCCCTTTCTGCTCTTCAACATTGGACAGGCCTCCCCTCTTCTTGCCCAGAGACGCCATCGCCTTTTTCGACCGAGCAGCAACAGAGCGACCGTCACCTTCACCACCATCAGCGTCTCCATCGGTGTCTACTCCGCGGCTATCTGCATTTGAGCCCCTTACCTTATGTTGCCCCCTGCTGGATCCTTTAACCGCAGAACCATATTTTTCAGCCAAACCCCGCCCTAACTCGTGGATTTCAGCTCCGGCCATCAACGCACTCAAGGCGGCTGACCCTTCGGAGCTCTTGAGCCGCGTCATTTTAACCTCGTGCCGGTGCCATTTC
>JAABSF010000746.1 GCA_011390535.1 Deltaproteobacteria bacterium
GTTTGGAGAGTGTGTTGATACTTGCGAAGGAGTGGTGTGTGAGGCCGGTAGAATGTGTCGGGATGGGGAGTGTGTTACGGACCCGTGCGCCGATAAAGATTGTGAGTTCGGGTTTGTGTGCATCAACGGACAGTGCGTATTGGATCCGTGTGGACCGGTGGATTGCGGAAAGGGAAGGATTTGTGAAGAGGGGCGCTGTATTGATGATCCTTGTCGCGGGGTGACTTGTCCTTACGGAGGTGTTTGCCGCAATGGTCAATGTGAAGATCCTGAAGGGTATATCCCCGGCAGCGAAGGCGAAAAGGTTTTAAGCACCGGCGCCGGAGGGTGTGCGTGTAATGTGTCGGGTTCGGATAACGGACAAAGAAGCTATCTATGGGCTCTGTTTTTGCTGTGTTTTGCGTTGTGGACGAGGCGGAAAAGAGTGATTCCGGGGAGAACTCGGGGCATGGAGTCTTTGGCATATAATGGTTTCCAGAAGGGAGAGCACCCCAATGCGTTCGAAAAACCTGCTGTGAATGAACCTTCGTTTTTTCGGCGAATCCGGCCGATGGTTTTTTTGATTCCAATCGGAGCGGCTTTACCAATTGTCTTTGCAGGATGCGAGCTTGCTCCATTTCAGTTCGAGGGGTCGGATGCCCACGTGCCTAATACTGATTCAACAACTGAGCCTGATGCTTATGAATGCGAGATCACCAATGGGGGTGTGGAGATCTGTGACGGTCGTGACAATAACTGTAACGGAGAGACAGACGAGGGGTTCGATCTTGAGAGGGATCCGGAAAACTGTGGGGCGTGTGATAACAACTGTTCATTACCAGGCGCTTATACAGATTGCCGCGACGGAGAGTGTGTCTTTTTGGAGTGTGCGCCTGGGTTTTATGATCTGAACAACAACCTGGAAGATGGCTGTGAATACGAATGCATTCCAACTAACGGCGGGAACGAGGTATGTGACGGGTTGGATAACAACTGCGACGGATTCATTGACGAAGGGTTTGATCTGGAGAGTGATCCGCTCAACTGTGGTGAATGCGGCGTTGTTTGCGCGTTTAACAATGCTGTGTCGGATTGTGTTGAAGGAGAGTGTGTTTTGGTGGAGTGCTTGCCCGGTTTTATTGATTTAAATGAGTTATTGCAGGATGGCTGCGAGTATTTTTGTGTCGAAACCAATGGCGGCGTTGAGATATGTGACGGGTTGGATAACGACTGCAACGGGCTCATCGACGACAACGTTGATACTTCATCAGATCCCATGAACTGCGGCGCGTGCGGGAGTGTGTGCAGCAGACCTAATGCGATAACCGAATGTATTGGTGGGAATTGCGAGATAGTGGATTGTGTAGGCGGTTATGTAGATGCGAACAATGATCCTTCCGACGGGTGTGAGTATCCCTGTGTTGTCACCAACGGGGGAGTAGAGATTTGCGACGGGGTGGACAATGATTGTGACGGTACTATAGACAACAATCTTACTGATACCGGAGGAGGCTGCGGCACTTCCGAGGGAGAATGCGAGCAGGGGTTGTGGGTCTGTTCCGCCGGGACTCTTGTGTGCTCCGGTGGAAAAGGACCGCAGCCTGAAGTCTGCGACGGCAAAGACAATGACTGTGACGGGGAGACGGATAATGGAACAATAGATTCAGGTGGACCATGTGGAACCGGTTTGGGTGAATGCCAGATGGGGACGCTCGTTTGCGAGAACGGAATACTGGAGTGTCAGGGTGGGGTGGAGCCTCAAGACGAGATTTGCGACGGCAAAGACAATGACTGTGACGGATTGGTGGACAATAACCCTGTGGACACAGGAGGAGTTTGCGGGACCGATGAGGGAGAATGTGAGTCTGGTATTTTAGCATGTTCTTCAGGGAGTCTAGTTTGCTCCGGGAATAAAGCGCCTCAACCGGAAACGTGCGACGGTAAAGACAATGATTGCGACGGAATAACAGATAATAACACCGTTGACACAAACGATCTTTGTGGAAGCTCAGTGGGCGAGTGCCAGTTCGGAGTGACGATTT
>JAABSF010000747.1 GCA_011390535.1 Deltaproteobacteria bacterium
TAGTTGCCGGTGGGGTTCCTGAGATTTTGTGTGGATTTTGTGTGGAGATGATGGGTTGTGGGATTTTTGTGGTTAAAAAGATTTTTGTGGTTGAAAAATACCACCCAAAAAGCTTACATTCATCGGCCGTCTCTCTGTTTCGTGAGAAAGTGTGAGTTCGGGTGTGTGAGTTTGGATGTGTGAGTTCGGATCTGAGGGGTTGGATGGTGGGTGTTTTTATTCGAGGTAGGGAGACGAGTTGGGTTTATTGAAATCAGGATGTGATTTATGGCTGAGATCATACAAATCCCTGTCGCGTTATCTAACAGACATGTTCATTTGAGCCGTCCTCATGTGGAGGCACTCTTCGGAGAAGAGCATAAGCTGACGCCCAAATATGACCTGTCCCAGCCCGGTCAGTTTGCCTGTGAAGAGTGTGTGGAGGTGGTAGGGCCTAAAGGGGCTCTGAAACAGGTTCGGGTTTTGGGGCCTGAGCGCAGAGAGAGTCAGGCGGAGTTGTCGATCACGGATGGTTATGTTTTGGGGGTTTCTCTCCCAGTGAGGCAGTCAGGCAAAATAGAAGGGACTCCCGGAGGGTTTCTTATGGGACCCAAAGGTGCGGTGAAAATTGAAAAGGGTTTTATCTGCGCCGCTCGTCACATTCATTTTACGCCAGAGGACGCGAAAAGAGGGGGGATAGAAAATGGGCAGGTCTTATGTGTGCGGACAGTGGGAGCCAGGAGGGTGGTATTTGAGGAGGTGATAGCCCGGGTGAGCCCCGACTTTGACACCGAGATGCATCTGGACATAGACGAAGGGAATGCTGCAGGGCTCAAAAATGGTGATTTGGTTGAGGTGATCCACGGTCTTTGCGATCTGTGCAATCTACTGGAGTGTCCGCTCCGGGAAGATGTTTCACAAACAGGGGCGCGCCCTTATTGCAGTTTTGCCGAATCTCACCGTTTCGGATAGGTGGGTGGAAGTGGTGGTTGGTGGCGGGTTATATTGATTGGTGGCCGTTATATTTACAGAAGCGAAAAAAGTCATAGAAAGCGGAAAGCGGCGACGTGACAGTAGACGACAAAAATAAAAATCAACTCCCGCCATCCATGGGAAACATAGCAGATCTGGTGGTGAGTGAGGTTATGAAGCGGCTGAGTTCAGCTCCCGGCGAGATTTTGTCAAATCGTCCCCGTGATGAATCCGGGTTGTTGATTTTGTGGGTTTTTGAGCGCCCCGCCGCACATTTTGAGGAGCTGGAGTCTTTGTGGGTGAGGTTTCATGGGCTGGGCCACTCGCAACGATTCATTGTTTGCAAAGATGTTTTTTACCACTTGAAGAGCAGGCTGGGTTTTGTCTCTCCTGAGAGCATAATAATTATCGATGATCATAACGATGGGGGTATGTCCAGTTCAGGTTCCGATTCCGATTCCGGTTCGGGTTCCGATTTTGGTGCGGATTCGATTGGATGGACAGGAGGAGAAAAGAAAGCTAGAGCACTCGAGTGGTGTGCTGATGCGTCCGTGATTTACGTGGCCTCTCTGAGTTTGATTACGGCTAAAAGAATCGCTGTGCTGGATGACTCATCCATATATTCTATGTTGTTCATCGACGCACTATTGGCTGGAACTCCTGTGCATGTGTTTCGTAGCGAAAAGATGACGGGTATGCAAAAGTTGCGGGCATCCGTAAAGGGTGTCGGCCGTCCCTCGGTTTCCTCTTCTGTTCTGAACCCGGAGCAAAGTACGGGGGCGTTGTTTCGTCGTGTAGAAGGTATTTGGCGTGATCTGCAGCAGATGGGTGTTCGACCCTTGGTCCCTGAAGATGGGCTGAAACCTGTAACCTCTGTTGAGGCGGGGCTCAGCCCCTTGGGGAAATCACTTGGTGGTCTTGTAACCGAGAGAGACATTGAAGAGTTTGCGCAGAGTGGATTGTCGTCACTGACTATAGCGCCGGGTACGGTGGTGACTCCTCTGGCAAAGGACAGGGCGAGAGAGTTGGGGGTTGCGCTCGTTGAGTAGAGGTCATTGATCAGCG
>JAABSF010000748.1 GCA_011390535.1 Deltaproteobacteria bacterium
CAAGGTAACCGGTAACATCAGAGCTCCTCGGATTATCATAGAAGACGGAGCTAGATTCAGGGGCAACATCGACATGGATTTTGAGTTGCCCGAAGACTTGGATGCTTCACGCTGATAAAAGGACAACGGCAAATTATGCCAAACCAACTATAAGGAGGCTTCAAAGATGGCCAATACAGTCATCGGTAGTTCCATTGTAATTGACGGTGAAATCTTGGGAGAGGAAGATCTCACGATTCAAGGCACTGTAAAAGGTAAGATAACTCTGAAAGAGAATCTTCATGTAGAGCAGTCCGGAGTTTTGGAAGCCGACATCGACACACAAACAGTGACGATAAGCGGTCAAGTGACAGGAAACATAAACGCCGGAGACAAAGTCGAGATTCGATCCGACGGACGAATGGTAGGTGATATCAAGGCTCCCAGGATCCTGATCGCAGATGGCGCCGTTTTCAAAGGCAATGTGGATATGGACGCCTAACCGAAGCGTATGTTACCGCCCGGAATGAAAAAACGAGGTGTCTGCGATATTTAAGGGTTTAAACATTATCCCACGCAAGTAAATATCTCTTCATTCCGTTTTTGGATGAACATGCAAAAAATGGAAAGGATCCGGACATGAGCGAGTTTGAAACAATCGTCGGCGAACAGACGATCATCCGTGGAAACCTCGAAGGCGACGAGGATCTCACCGTTCGCGGCAGAGTAGAAGGCAATATAAACCTCACAAGCACTCTAATAATCGAACCCAACGGTATCGTTAAAGCTGACATTGAGGTGCGCAACGCCGTTGTAAGCGGCGTAATGGTAGGTAACATCAACGCTTCCGAATATGTGCAGATAACCGAAGATGGACGTATGGCGGGAGACATATCCGCACCCAGGGTGATTATTGTAGATGGTGCTTCTTTCAAGGGCAACGTGGACATGGGCGATCTTGAAAAGCCCAGGGCTGAACCTTCGAGCACACCCCGACCGGCGGTGGTGTCAACCCCCAGGCCTTCATTTCGCTCCACCCGCTCGACTCCTACAGCGAGCGCGAGAGCAAATAAAAGCGTCCCCAGCAGCAAGCCCGCTCCTCCCTCGACACCGTCAAGAACTGGTGCTGAGACCACGGCTGAACGTGAACGGACTAAAAGCGAGAGCGCCAAAGAAGCTGAGAGCAAAGCTGCGAAAACCACTACTTCCAAGAATACCCAGGGGAGCTCAGCGACAAAGGCAAAAAAATCGACTCGCACCGCTACCACAAAAACAAAGAGCGGAACCCGAAGTACAAAGTCCACAAAGAAGCAGAAAAAGAAACCTCCTAAGCCTCAATCGGTTGCCAAAGGAAAAAAGAAGGCAAAAAAGAAGAAGTAGGAGAGCCTCATGGACGAGACTGCGCATCGAATGCGTAACAGAAGATTATTGGAGCTCTTGAGAGAGTATTCCTTTGAAAAGAAAGACGTCGTCTTGTCCTCAGGAAAAAAAAGCGATTTCTATATAGATTGTCGCAAGACCGCGTTGACCAGTGAAGGGCATTTTCTAATCGGGTGGCTCATAAATGATCTTCTCTCTCGGAGTTACCCACAGATAGAAGGAGTCGGCGGCCTCACCATGGGAGCTGATCCCCTTGTAAGCGCCGCCTCCACGGTGAGCTTCTTGGGCGGTGGAGAGCTTGAGGCTTTTTATGTAAGAAAAGAGCCGAAAAAGCACGGAACGGCTCAGTGGGTGGAGGCCTCGGCCCGATTGAAAGCGGGCTCTGCACAGGTGGCAATTCTAGAAGATGTAGTGACAACCGGGTCATCGACGATAAAAGCGATAGACCGCTCCACCGAACACGGGTTCAAGGTGGCATGTGTGGTGGCCTTAGTGGACCGCATGGAAGGCGGGGGACGAGTTATAGAAGAAAAGGTTCCTTTTCATCCTCTTTATACGCGCAAGGATTTTATATCAAATGCGCCGGGGGAAGGTTGAGAGTCATGCCATCTAAAAAGCTTGGGGGTTCTTTTCTTCCAAAGCTCTCCCATGGAAAAC
>JAABSF010000749.1 GCA_011390535.1 Deltaproteobacteria bacterium
ACGCTCTTCCGATCTCGCACAAGCCTTTTTCTTGATCTTGGAGGCGATGGTTTCATGGTGCGGGAGGATCATGTGGTGGAGACATACGACGCTACTGAGTTGGTAGTCTTTGATAGCGTGGCGAATTTATTCGGTTCCATAAGCGACGGGAGCTATTCCATCAAAGCTCAAGCTTACAATTACGGAACATTTCCTTACTCCGAGGTTTATAAAAAAGATGTCCAGGTTGGGTCACCGGATTCCATTTTTGTTGAAGGTTTTCTGGGGATTCCCATGGCGGTTGCTCCTGAGCACGAGGGTGAGCTCACCGACTATCGAATGACATGGTCAGCCGAAGGCGATGTAGATCCTTCGTTTCAGGTCATTTATTTGAGGACTTTTCCCGAGGGGGACTCTTTTTGGAGGCTCTACCTGAACGGCACAGTAAACTCTTTCACATTACCGGATCTCGCCGGGGTAGGCGATTTGTCAGGTTATCCCGCCGGCCCCATGGTGTGGTATATCTACGGGAGTGTTGTGCCGGGCATGGAGTTCAATGAATTCAGCTACCGTTACATGAGCAGCCGATATTGGACGGCTGCTACGGCTGCCTCCTATAGCTTTCAGTTCGGGGCGATGATTGACCCGTAAATTTGAGCCCTAAAGCCTCGCGAAATAATATGTCATCTCTCCCAGATCTGAAAATGCATGTGCTCCGGTTATACGCCCTTGTTTTTTGCGTTTTGTTATCAGGAGAGCTCAGGGCCGAGAGCGATGAGGTTCCAGCCGGAGAGTTTACAATCGGCAGCCCATCCCAGACAGCAAAGGCCTCAAAAAAGAAGGCCTCCAAAAAGTATGAGTTTACTCCTCCCTCGGGCTATGTGCTCATGGGGCCGTCCAGAAAATACCACGGGATGATGGTGCAAGATATTCGTTTTGCAGGGTTGAAGCGAACGAGGTCTTTTCGTCTTCTTCATCACATGGACGTCTCGCCGGGGAAACCCTTTGACCATGATCTCTTTGATGAAGACATGCGGAGACTCCGGAATAAAGAGCTCTTTTATGACGTGAGGGTATATGTAAAAACAGAAGAGGATGGCTTGTCTTTGCTTTTCCACATGCGAGACAAGTGGTCAATGTTACCTTATTTCAATTTTATTAGAGGGGGAGGGAGTTATCAGGTTGTTTTCGGCGCCTATGACATAAACCTTTTCGGTTCTATGTTTATGATGGACGCAAACTTCATGGTCTTTGACGACCAGCCTTCCGGAGTCTTGTATCTAACCGTCCCTCGGTTGTTTGGGTTGCCACTGGATATCGGGGCCGACGGTGGGCTCTCTCGGACCATAAGAACCGTGTACGGGCCCCAAACTTCATCTTGGTATATCTACGCCATGGAATCGCAGTGGATAAACCTCTCACTGGAGTCCGAGCCGGTTCCATGGCTTCGGTTAAAGCTCTGGCAGAAATTCTCGTGGA
>JAABSF010000750.1 GCA_011390535.1 Deltaproteobacteria bacterium
CGTGGAACAAGATCCGTTTAACAAAGCTCTCTCCTGATGATGAAGTTCTGCCCGGTGCAGGGCGGAGGGCTGTGACAGGGCTGATGTTGTCTTTAGGCAAGGTGACATACCACAACTACCTGATGCACGGCCTGAAATTTACCTGCTGGGCGTCGGGGGCGTTTAAGGCGATGGGCTCTGCTGAATCCTTTTTAAGGTTCACTTGGGATATGAGAGCCTACTGGCGACTTGGGAAAAGAAGTGGAAACATCGCTGCCCGTCTTCATGGCGGATATATCCACGGCGGGTCTTTTATAGATGAACATGTCTTGGGGAGTTTTTCGGGGCTTCGCGGGTTCAAGTACGCACAGTTTGTCGGAAAAGCCTCTGTGGCCGGGAGCTTGGAGTACCGGACCGGATTGTTGCCGCTGGAGTTTCCGATAATGGCGAAGTTTCACCGCGTTTTCCGAGGGAAAACCCTCCGGATGCAAGGTGTCGCGTTCACCGAAATGGGGTCCATAACCGGTTCACAGGATCACTCCACCAGGGAATCAGGGGAGCTCTTG
>JAABSF010000751.1 GCA_011390535.1 Deltaproteobacteria bacterium
TAAGCTGCTCATCAGGATCTCGATTTTGCCCGGTGTAACGATCTTTCACTTTCTCTTTCTGAAGATATGCCCTCACATTTTCGAGATAGTTGTCGCACAAAACTCCAATCGCCTTTTCGTCGGCGCTGATGGCGCGTTGGACTTCATTTTTTACAATCTCCTCGTATTCTTGTTTTACCACCGTCAAGAGTTCACGGTAATGATCACGCTCTTCTTGAGAGCTTATGAGGCTGTGATGTTTCAACCCACTCTCCAGCTCGTTTAAAACCATGAAAGGGTTAACACACCCCTCGCCCTTGTCGGAGACCAATGCGTTTGAGACTTTGTCTTGAATATACCGTGGAGAAATCCCTTCCATAGCCTCGTGAACCACCGCCTTGCGGAGCTCTTTTACGTTGTCTTGCGTAAAACCGGGCAACAGACGGCCGTCGTACAGTTTAAGCTTCTGCAAGAGACCTATATTGTGTTTCTTCGGCAATTCAAGCCGAGTGAGAACCGCCCACATGGCGGCCATCTCCAGCGTATGAGGGGCTATGTGCTTTCCTCTTATTTTGTCTACGCTGTAGTCTTTGGTGTAGATCTTCGTCTCCTCGGAGGCACGAGTTATATATGGAATATCCACCTTCACCGTCCTGTCCCGCAACGCCTCCATGAACTCATTATTCAACAGCTTACGATACTCAGCCTCGTTTGTGTGACCCACAATCACCTCATCGATATCGGTCTGGGCAAACTTCTTGGGTTTTATCTTATGCTCTTGAGTCGCACCCAGCAGGTCATAAAGAAAAGCCACATCCAACTTCAAAATCTCTATAAACTCTATGATACCGCGGTTCGCGATATTAAACTCTCCATCAAAGTTAAACGCTCTGGGGTCACTATCCGACCCGAACTCGGCGATCTTGCGGTAATTGATGTCACCCGTCAGCTCAGTTGAATCCTGGTTTTTTTCATCTTTCGGCTGGAAGGTTCCTATGCCCACTCGATCTTGTTCACTCATCACCAACCGCTTGACTCTGATGTGTGAGATGACCTTCGACCAATCACCGTTGTAGTGCTTCATCAACTCTCTGAAAATCTGCCTACAGGCCGGGTCCAGATCACCCTCTACCCGCACTGGATATTTGGGGGGCGTTTTAAATACCTCTTTCAGCACATCCTGGCGCATCTCTTCAGGCACCAAGCGAAGGGGTTCTTCATGCATAGGACAAGGATATGTTGAGGCTCCACCCGAGATTTGTCGCAGCTCTTCAGGCAACCTCCACTCAAATGTATAAAGGCGCCCGTCTTCGGTTTTGGTGTAGGCCTCCAAGCCTTTTTTCAGCAACCTCACAATTGTGGACTTAGAGCTCCCCACCGGGCCGTGAAGTAAAATCACTCTTTTTTCAAGCCCATAGCCGTAGGCCGCGCTCTTAAACACATTAACAAGACGCATCAAGGGTATATCCAGCCCATAAATGGCGTCTTTGCCGTCATTTTCCTCATCTTTGAAGAAATTGTACCTGACGAGCTTCTTTTTGTTATCTATGTATTCTTCCTGTCCATAACTCAGGATCATGTCATAGACACGTTGGAAGGCTGTCCTTATAATGGATGGATCCTCTGAAACTAATTCCAGATAATCGTCGAAGCTACCCTCCCAGTTGAGCCTCACATATTTTTCCCGATCCTGCAGATTGGTGATTTTGCTCACAAAGCTATTTGTTGCCATTTTGGACTTCTTTTCGGATTGTTGTTTTTTGTCGGACATCATGTCCTCCTCAGGATTTCGTTACAAAGAGATTTCATGCTGTGGTTCTCTCATGCGAATCAGAACAGGTTCGACCGGCATAATCCCTGCCCTCCGTTAAACTGCAAAAATCTAAACCCGGATACTAACGTGTTTGAACAAAACTCACAACGACCTTTCTCAAAGAGTTTTTTGCGCTGTCGTAATTATTCTCAGGAGGAAACTCCAGGGAAGATTTTCTCTGAAGGCCGAAAACCTTTAG
>JAABSF010000752.1 GCA_011390535.1 Deltaproteobacteria bacterium
TCCCAGCATTCACCACATGCTTGTCCAGGCTCTCCTTCATAGGAGCCGTTGTTCCATGGTTCAGCGATGGCGAAGGTCATTCCGTTTCTGACGAAAGGGGGAAGGATCTGGAGGTTTCGGCTGAATTCGCACCAGCCTCCGTCGGAGGCGGTGTAATGTGTGACCCTTAGGTCGGCGCAGTCCGGGTCTATTGTGGTGTTGTAGTTTTGATTGGAGTTTTGGTTTTGGTTGTTGTCATTCGTTGTTTGCTTTGATTCATCGCCGCATCCGGTGGGGGACAAGCTGAGCAAAATAAGTATGAGCGAAGAGAGCGTGGACAATGCAAATGCTTGTTTTGAGTTGTTTTTCATCAGGAGGACTCCCCTCTTTATTCAGGTCACCCGGGTTGTGATCGTGGATCCTTTGGGCCGTGTGGCCGTGTGGCCGTGGTGCCGTGGGGCCGTGGGACCGGTTAATGATCAGTATTATGGCATCGTTGGGTTTTCTTGTCATTTCATTATTGGGGGTTATTGGAGAGTGCGATCTTTTTTTCGCGGGAATGGCGGAGGAGAAGGGGAAATGACGGAGGAGAGGGGTGATGGGGATGGTCGGCTGAGATGGTCGGCGATATCCGCCGGAACGGACAAAAGGGAGTTTTTGATCGGTATATCCTTGCAAATCTTCCATGCCGTGGAAGATTTGCAAGGAAGATGATAGAGAGACACACACTTGTAGAGCTTCAGAATTCTTTGGCCTGCCAGGCGGCGGTTGTGCTTGCATGGTCCTCAAGTTTGTCGTAGGCAATGTTCGGTAAGAATCGGCGGGAATTGAAAAGACAAGCATGGAATGAATTGATCTAAATGAAGGTTAATGGAGGTTGAACATGAGCAAGAATATCCACGCAAATGTTAAGACGCCTTTTACCCCTGAGGTGGTTTTTCCCGAAATAGATGATACGGCTTTTGTGCATCCTATGGCTGCGGTGATTGGCGCGGCGCACATTGGAAAGAGGGTGATGGTCTCTCCGGGGGCTTCGGTGCGTGGAGATGAAGGCGGGCCGATATGGGTGGGTGATGAGTCCAATGTGCAGGATGGGGTGGTTTTGCACGCTCTTGAGACGTTCACTGACGGTCGGCCGATAGAAAAGAATTCAGTGGATGTGGGTGGTAATAAATATGCCATTCATGTGGGCTGCAGGGTTTCTTTGGCTCATCAAGTTCAAATTCACGGGCCGGCTAGTGTGGGAGATGACAGTTTTGTAGGGATGCAGTCGCTGGTTTTCAAGTCCAGGGTGGGCAAGGGGTGTGTTTTGGAGCCCAAGTGTTTGGTTTTGGGGGTGGATGTGGCGGATGGGAGGTATGTACCGGCGGGGGCGGTGATAAAAACACAAAAAGAAGCGGATGAATTGCCGATGATTACGGATGACTACATGTTTAAAAACCTCAATAAAGGTGTGGTAAAGGTGAATGTGCAACTGGCCGATGGATACAACAAAGTCAAAATTCACGGTGGCTGAAAGATAGAATGTTCCACTGTATCACTGTATTGAGGAGCGCAGGTTGGTTTTTTGTGGGTGTTTTGTTGTTAGTGGTGTTTTGTTGTTAGTGGTGTTTTGTTGTTAGTGGTGTTTTGTTGTTAGTGGTGTTTTGTTGTTAAAAGGTTTAGCAGCAAAGCTTGGATTAGTTGGTTTGGGTGATAATTCTTGTCTTGAGGATTATGGGTATACAAGATATTGGTTTTGAACCGGTTTCGGTTTGATTGCGTTTTTAATGTGTCGGAGATTTGTTTGAGATGTGTCGGAGATGTGTCGGAGATGTGTCGGAGATGTGTCGGAGATGTATTTGAAGTAATGAGTGTAGATATGGACTCACGGAGAGGAGTTTGAAAATGACAGAGATAATGGAAGTCAGAGCAAGAGAGATTTTAGATTCACGGGGCAATCCTACTGTGGAGGTGGAGGTGCTGTTGGCATCGGGGGCAATGGGCAGGGCTGCCGTGCCTTCCGGGGCTTCGACGGGGAGCCGTGAA
>JAABSF010000753.1 GCA_011390535.1 Deltaproteobacteria bacterium
TTTTCAATATCCCCTTTTTAATCTGAATCGCATCCACCACCCTACCAATTATAATCACCGAACCCCGCATTATCACCATCGCCACCATCACCGAAATACCTTTGAATGAATAAAGCAAGGTCGTTGTTGGAACCACAACTGCAGTGCACAAACCCGACGCCACGATGTACGGCAGCTCCATGGGCATCTCGACACCCAAAAATTTAGTCTTGCCTAGTGAATCAAGGCGATACCACCTCAATATCAAAACCACCATTGTAGCTAAAGATGTACCACCCGCCGTGTTGTATGCGAGATATTCCATCCCGTGCAATCCGGGCCCTCCGGAACTCGAAGAGAGAAACCACTTAACCGCCACCCCGGTGATCACATAAAATATGAAGTACCCTGCACATAACTGCAGGAGTCTCGCTGTTGAACTACTTTTGCCGATTTCCAAAACACACTCCAATTAAAAATGGGGGTTAAAACTCTACATAACTACCTACGGAACTCCAAACATACGGTCAAACAAAGTAACTCAAGTTATGCCGACCAAGGGTATCCTGTCAATGATATGAAAACCCAATCTCAGATTAGAAAATATATGGGAGACCGGAGGCTTATGGCCCGCATGCCCCGCTCTTTCTCAAGCGCTTTTCAAACCCTCAAACTCCC
The DNA here is from genome assembly GCA_011390535.1 of Deltaproteobacteria bacterium. Classification (GTDB taxonomy): domain Bacteria; phylum Myxococcota_A; class Polyangia; order HGW-17; family SLPX01; genus SLPX01. The sequence continues at coordinate 658 of JAABSF010000753.1, forward strand.
TCTTCAACTGTTCCGCCTTGGAAATATGCACTTTGGGGACCATAAACTGAAAAGGCTCTGTGTTCTTGACAAAAAACGTCAATATCCTACACGCAAAACCCATTAAAACACCTTTTTCCGTTTCAATCCTCTCAACTCGGTCAATGGGAATCTCCCCCAGCGCCTCTTTCGGACGGCCAAAAAAACCGGACATTCTAAAAAAGATCATCTGTGGCGTCCCATTCAGCTCAACAATAAAATCAACGCCCTTATCCGATAAAGAACCCCCCTCACCCTACCGGAAGAAACCCACCGGACACCTTCAACACTGCCTGCCGGTACACAATTAAACCTTGCCAGAGACCCTTCGTTTATCTTAATATTGATTCATTGTTCTTAATACTGATTACAATAATTCACAGAGTGGAGACGGAGTATATTGATGTCCAACTCAAACATGTTCGATGACGACCATCCGAGAGGCAAGAGCAACAACTCTCCAAGGCTCACCATAGTAGGCGGGAGACCACCTGAAAGAAAAACCAAGCTTCCACCGATACCTGTGGGATTACAAAACCTCCTGAGGTTGGCATCTGTAGACGGAGATTTTTGCGAAGCCCTGGTAAGCCGCCGGGATGAAATGGCTGGTGTGGCGGATATCGAGCTGACATTTTCCGAAAGAGCAATGCTTCGCTCTATCTCAGCGGAGCAAATCCGCTCCATGGCCGGGCGACTACCCGAACCGGCAGTCAATCGCCGCAGCTTCTTGCGGGAAAGCGCGAGAGCAGCGGTATTGCTCCTTGGAGGCGCAGCCCTGGTTGGTTGCACCGAAAAATCCAAAAAAGGTATGGGAGAAGATCGGCCTAACCGAGCAAAACGGAGAGAGTTTGAGGCAGAGGGAGGCGCAGCACCCAGACTCCCTGAAGAGAAACCAGAGGAAGACAAACCAGAAAAAGACAAACCAGACGGAGACAAAACAAGTAAAGAGAAACCTGACGAAGAGACTTCTAAAAAGAAAAGGAAGCCTCTCGGAGAAGACCCGCCCAAACGAGCAAAACGAAGGGAATTCGAAACTACGGGAGGCGCAGCACCCCATTTCCCTGAAGAATAACCGGACGAAGCGGCTCAAATAAAGAAAAGAAAACGGAAAAGAACAAGGAAAAGAGAAATAGAAAAGAAAAGAACAACGTCAACAGCACAACAATATAGAGCCTGTTGCAAAATGACGGACCGAGGAGCCGGGAGTCCGGCTGAGAAACAAGGAGATCAAAATGGACCGTTCCAGAATGTTTGGCGGAGACAATCCTAAAAAAAACGGCTCGCCGGGATCTGAAAAAGGCAGAGGAAAACCTGGAACAAACCCAGCAA
>JAABSF010000006.1 GCA_011390535.1 Deltaproteobacteria bacterium
CCAAGGAAATACAAACCCATTGCGATTTCAATGTAGGGAACCAAAGTAACCCCGGCTTTATATTTTCTCTTTGACCACTGTTCGACCTTATTCACCACCCCGGTCTTAGGCGTCCGAACAAACTCGCTTGTCTTTCCACGCAAAGCTTCAAAAACAGCTCTGGACTGATTCACACACAACCCGATGCCCAAGGATAATACAAGCGGTATTCTTCCCAGACTCCTCCAGAAACTTGTGTGCCCTTCTTCTCTTTGCGTTATCAAATAGAACATCGCAACTGAAAAAGTCGTTCCCAAAAAGAGTGGCACATCCAAAATTAAAACCTCTCTCCACCCATGAGTCGTCCTGACCAATAAATTCGGCAATAAAAGAAGTGACAATAGAAACAGTAGTGGATAGGCAAAATTATTGGTCAAATGGAAGAACGCTTCCAGCTTAATTTTCCAAGACACATCGCTCTTTAATACCATGGGCAAGAGCTTCTGCGCTACTTGAATCGACCCCTTAGCCCAACGAAACTGCTGAGACTTGAAAGAATTCATCTCTACCGGAATTTCCGCCGGAGAAAGAATTTCGGGCAGATATACAAACTTCCATCCTTCAAGCTGTGCCCGGTAGGAAAGATCTAAATCTTCCGTCAAGGTGTCATGTTGCCACCCTCCAGAGGTACGAATAGCGTCTTTTCTCCAAATGCCGGCTGTACCGTTGAAATTGAAAAACCTTCCGGACCGGTGGCGGGCCGAGTGCTCAATCAAGAAATGCCCATCCAGCATTACTGATTGCACTTGTGTCAAGGCTGAATAATTTCTGTTTATGTGTCCCCAGCGCACCTGAACCATCCCCACTTCCGGATCAGTGAAAAAATGAACGGTTTCTTTCAATATTGATTCGTTGGGAACAAAATCGGCATCAAAGACCAATACAAAGTCGCCTTTTGCACAATTCAATCCGGCCTCAAGTGCTCCGGCCTTAAACCCCTCTCGATTGGTCCTGTGGATATAAGCTACATCCAGCCCTCGTTCTCTTAACTCTTCCACTTTGTCAATGCATATTTGCCTTGTTTCGTCTGTGGAATCATCAAGGACCTGTATCTCCAACCGGTCCCAAGGATAGTCGATCCTCGCTGTAGCTTCCAGCAGCCTCTCGGCAACATACATTTCATTAAACATCGGCAACTGAACTGTCACATGGGGCAACTCTGCAAACCGATCTTTTGGTTTCGGCCTGTTGTTTTTATGCCGGTAATATAAAGCAACGAGGGTGCTTCTATGAAAACCGTAAACAGCAAGACAAAGCAAAACCGTCACATACAATGATATCAACACTATGTCTAAGACAGCCATGGGAACTCCTCAATACGATCCCACCACTGGGATCCCTGTTTCCGCCGTCCCTAAAAAACCCGATAAACGGACCTGTTTTTCTAAACCACTAAAAACCAAGCCGTAAAACCTATTACGACTCGCCATACTTCCTTGCCTAATCAACAGCCTCTCTACGCATCAACCATCCCAAAACCTCTGAAACTAACTGTCGGCGTCCGGCTCATTTTACTCACAAATATCCCTAAAAGCTCCCAAAACGAGCGTTCTCCACTGTAAGAACATAGGTTCACTTGTCAAGAAGGACTTTACCTTCTACAAAACAAATCTAAAAAAAAATTTTTTGCAAAAAAAACTCAATATTTCTTAGCTGGAGTTGTTCATATTATAATGGCGGCCATGAAAAAACATAATTTTTACAAGTGCATAGTCTTTTTTTGGCTTATCATCCTGATCTCACTTAATGGGTGCTCTACGGATCGGCCCTCCCAAACTTTACCCGTTTTGAAAAAAAGGGCGCTTGTTTTGACCCTCCCCTCGGTAAAAGAGAGATCTTTTTCCCTCCATTCACTGAGAGGGAAAAGAACCTTTGTGCTCTTTTTTGCTACCTGGTGCAGACCATGTCAAATCCTATTCAACCGCCTTCTGAGAGCACGGGCTTTTTTCGAAAAGGACAAGCCTGAGATCGTAGCTATCTCAGTCGACCAAGACCCTCGCTTTTTGAAAGTTTTCGTGGAAACACTCAATCTACCTTTTCCTGTGCTTCACGCTACACCAGAGGCACTGCACTCTGCCGGGATAGGTAGAATCCAGTCTGTTCCTACTTTGCTGTTAATCGACAAACAGGGGTTTCCCCGCGCCTTTATAAGTCACCTGCTTTCGACTCGTGAATTGGTAGAGCTTATAAAGAGATTGTAAAAAAAACACTCCTTTGCATTCATCTCCGGCAGAAAAAAAACTATAAACTTCTTTTTTCTATTTTTTTTCTTTCTCCTGCTCTTTTTTTAGTTCTTTCTTGAGCCTGCGAACAGCCTCTCGCGATCTTCTTCGTAGAAATCTAGTTGATTTTTTTTCTTTCAACAATTTTTCATACTCTGCTAAAGACCGCTTTTTCTTTCCTTCCGCCTCCAACGCTCGTGCCCACACATATTGAGCCGAAGGATTTGTTGGGTCAAGAGACATGGCCTCTCCGGCTAGAGCTTCCGCTTGAGCATGTTTTTTTTGTTTAAGCGCTTTATTGGCACGCGCTACAAGGACTTTTACCAGGTTTTCTTTTGCATCCCCATCACCAGGTACCAGCGCCAAAAGATCTCTGAACGGGGCTTCCGCCTTATCGTATTTCCTTCTAACCAGAAACCGCCTGCCTTTCTTGTAGAGTTCTTTCCTGGCGTAGCTGCGGAGCTTTTTTATCTCTTTTTTCGCTGCCTCCGCTTCTTCCAGTCGGCTGATAAAACTCAACAAGCTCTCTTTTTCCGGGCGTGTCCATCGTTGTTTTTTTGCTGCCTTCCATGCCATCTCTAGAAAAAAAGTCACTTCTGCATTGGTCAACCGCGGCACTAAAGGCTCTGCATCGGCTTCATCGGAATCTGCATCCAAGGTTTCGCTGTCGCCCCCTACTATTTCTGCATCTTGATGACCTTCCAAAGACGCATCTTGATGATCACCTCTTCTGGCTATGGCTATTGCATCCCTCTCCTTTTTTGTCGCCTGCCGCTTTCTCAACAAAAATAAGCCTGTTGTTACGGCGGCTAAAACAACAAAACCTAAAAGTGCCCACAGCCATCCTAAACCCTTGCCGGGTTTTCGCACTACGGTATGGGTGTGCTGAGAAAAACTTTCGAAATCATTGCTTCTTTTTTCACCAAAAACATCATCGAAAGAATTCGGAGCACTATCGTCGGCGGAAATCACAGGTTTTGTAAAAGTTCGCACCCGAAGAGAATTCATCGCCTCCGGGAGCTCATCTCCTTCAGGTTGTTCATCCTCTTGTTTTTCCAGCACATCCTCAGAGGTCTTTTCTTCGGCAGAAACATCCTCTCTCACTGAAGCTTGTTTCTCTAGAACCGGTATCTCCGGATTGGAGCCCGAAGACCTTAGAAAACTAATGTCAATAAGAGCACTGTCTGAATCCCGCAACCCTAAAATCGCTGCCACCGCCGCCCCTCTTCCACTCATGAACTTCCGGAGATCATATTCCAGTTGCTCCATTGTCTGATGTCGCAAATCCGGATTTCTTGAAAGCGCCTTCATTACTATGGCATCTAATTCTTCAGGTATCTCCGGACGAATGTTTTTTGGGGATTCCGGGGTTTTTGTAGCCTTGAGGGTAAGAACCTCCATGATGTTATCCCCTTCGTGAGGAGGTCTTCCCACTATCATGGCATACAACAACCCACCTGTAGCGTATACATCCACCCTTGAATCCGACGGTTGACCGGCAGCTTGTTCGGGCGCCATATATTCCGGTGTTCCCATCGCCAGGCCCGGTTGGGTCAGCCCACCTCCACGAGTCATCTCCATTCGTGTCGACTTGGCAATGCCGAAATCCAAAATTTTGACGAAATCCGGCTCTCCATCTCTCGTAACCAAAAAGACGTTCTCCGGTTTTAAATCTCTATGAATTATCCCTACTTTATGAGCAGCCCCTACCGCTTGACAGACTTGTATTGCTACGTGCGCAGCTCTCTCCGGATCCATCCAGCCGTTATCTATAATAACATCAGCCAGCTCCATGCCTTCGAGAACTTCCATGACAAAAAACGCTCTGCCGTCAGGTGTTGTGCCCGAATCAGTAACATCTACAATATTTGGATGCCCAATAGCTGTGGCCGCTCGAGCTTCTCTCCTAAATCGCTCTAAAACCTCCTCTTCATTTGAATACAGCGGGTGTAAGACTTTAATCGCCAGCTTTCTTCCTATCTGGACGTGCTCGGCACTGTATACCTCTCCCATCCCACCTTCCCCCAACAACGCATCTATCCTGTAACGATTATCCAAAACCGTCCCCACTAACATTCTAGGGTTGATCGACATGGGAGCATCAACGGGGGGAGGTTTGATTGCCCCGGAACGACCATCTTCCGCACGTTCGCCGCTCTTGCTGCGGGAGATGGATTTCGTAGATTTGTCTTTGGGGTTATTATCCATGAAAACTTATGATAACTTGAATGTTACTCAAATGCTATCACTCTAACCTGTAAGGTGAAAATTTCTAGACCTTATTTTTTGTATTTGGGAAAACTTTTTTTCTCAAATAGTCGATAAAACTCGGGATTCGTCCTATCACGTTCAGAGACTATAGGGCGACCACTTGTTTTCCAAGGCAAAGAAAGATCTTTATCACACCACAATACTCCTTGCTCGTCTGTTCCATCATACAAAGCGTCCACAAAATAGATCAGCGCCATATTTGAAAGTGCATAGTAACCGTGGGCTACTCCCGGTGGGATGACCAATAATCGCGGATCGTCTTCATATAATTCTGTGGTATAGGATTCTCTCCATGTAGGAGAACCTTGCCTCAAATCTACAAGCATAACCCTTACACCGCCTCTTACGCAAAACCAGCAGTCTGTTTGTTGGAGGTGATAGTGCAATCCACGCAAGACACCTTTTTTTGAAACAGAGAGGTTCGCCTGTTGGGGATTCATGGCAGAAGAACCTAACCAGTCGGTTCGAAATATCTCCGTCAAAGAACCCCTTGTGTCACAATGAGGTTTGGGTGAAAAACAAAAAGCTCCGCAAATTGTTGTTTTTAGTGTTTCTATTTTCATCTGGACGTAATCTATAACTCCGATAAAATACTATATTTGCATTTTATACTTTGTAACCAGAGCCTTTTCGGAAATAAGGTTCTTAATAAAAGACCCTGGGAAAAAAGGCAAGAGTAAGAGGTCTTTTCCATGAAAACAGGTATCCTGAGAGATGATGCTTTTTTGAACCACTGCGCGGCCGGTTACCATCCGGAACAATCAGCGAGGCTTTCAGTAATCTATAGAGAACTTGACGCCCGGCAATTAACAGCAAAGACAAAAAAAGTTTCCGCAAGAAAAGCAACAGACGAAGAAATACTGAAGGTACATTCCATTGATTACCTTAACAAGTTGAAAAAAATGC
>JAABSF010000007.1 GCA_011390535.1 Deltaproteobacteria bacterium
TAGACCTGGATACGTTTTTTTCTCCAGGAACATGGGAGGCTGCTTTGCTTGCTGCAGGTGGTACCGTGGAGCTTGTCTCTCAAATCATGGAAGGCACTCTGGATAACGGAGCAGCCTTTGTTCGCCCCCCCGGACACCACGCCACCCAAGAGCGTTCGATGGGGTTTTGCATATTGAACAACATAGCCATAGCAACAAAAGCGGCCTTTACAAAGGGCGCAAAGAGAGTCGCTATTATTGACTGGGACCTCCACCATGGAAACGGTACCCAAGACGCATTTTATGAAGACCCTGACGTTTTATACATATCTACGCACATGTCGCCTTTTTTCCCCGGTACCGGCGATTATACGGAAACAGGAGGCAAAAAAGGGGTTGGTTATAATATAAATTTGCCCATGCCTCCCCGTTCAGGAAGAGCTGAATTCCATGAGGCGTTCAGTCGAATAATATTACCTGTCCTGGACCAGTTCGATCCTTGTGTCATCCTGGTGTCTTGCGGCTTTGACGCTCATGTTTCCGATCCCATCGGAGCATTGGAGTTGGAAACCGATGATTTTAAGATAATAAACCGCTGGGTAATGGAAAAAGCAGCACAACTATGTCAAAACAAGCTCGCTTTAGTGTTGGAGGGTGGATATGATTTAAACACCCTCGGCTCTGTAAGCGCACTTCTTGTAGAAGATCTCCTGGGAGCCTCAGACAGCTCAGACAAAAAAAACCCCCAACCAAATCCCAATAATATTCAGGTCACTCCGTCAAAGAGCATAATATCCCCCACAATTGACAAGCTCTCCCGTCTGTTGTCACAAAAATGGAAGCTTTGATACTCTGCGCGAGCTTTCCGTTCCTTTAGTGAATCTCAGGCTTTTTTTTCGTCTTTCTTCGCCACCCATCGGAGTTTTGGTCGTCGGGCCGCCTGCACTTCATCTAATCTGGAAAGCCCGACATTATGAGGTGCTGAATGAAGAACATCGGGGTTCTCTTTCGCCTCATCAAAGATGCTCTCCATAATATTGCAAAACCTCTCCACCTCCTCGGGGGTTTCGGTCTCAGTGGGCTCAATCATCAAGGCCCCTTGCACAATAAGGGGAAAATACACGGTTGGAGGATGAACACCATAATCAACCAATCTCTTGGCTATATCCATAGTGGTCACACCTGTTTCTTTTTTGAGTTCCCTGTCTGAGAAAACTACTTCGTGAAGACAGGGCCTTTTGTATTCCAGAGTGTACTTGCCTTGGAGCCTGACTCTTACATAGTTTGCATTCAACACCGCGAGCTGAGTAGCCTCTTTGAGGCCTTTTGCGCCCATCTCCAATATATATGTATAAGCCCTAACCAATACTCCAAAATTACCAAAAAAAGAACGCACCCTGCCGATCGAAAGAGGGCGATCAAATTTCCACACAAACCTTTCTTCTTCTTTTTCCACGGTGGGACGAGGCAGATAGGGAACAAGCTCTTCGACGACTCCGACCGGTCCGCTGCCTGGCCCTCCACCGCCGTGTGGGGTACTGAATGTCTTGTGCAAATTGTAGTGCATCACGTCGACACCGTGTTTTCCAGGCTGCAAATACCCCATCAACGCGTTAAGGTTGGCGCCGTCCATATAAACCATCGCCCCATAACGATGCATAATGTCGGCTATTTCAGCTATATGAGTTTCAAACAAACCCAGCGTATTTGGATTCGTTATCATAATGGCGGCGACTTCATCTCCTCCAACCTCTTCCATAGCCCGCTCTACATCCTCAGGCCTCAATATACCTTCTTCTCCGCTAGCTATTTGTTTCGGCTTATATCCATTCAGTGTTACTGATGCGGGGTTTGTGCCATGGGCTGAATCAGGAACAAGAACCCATTTTCTTGGGTTTCCGTTTTTTACATGATGTGCCCTGATCATCATCAGCCCTGTTAACTCTCCATGCGCACCCGCTGCCGGTTGCAATGATACTCGAGCAAACCCCCCAATTTCGCACAAAAACCTTTCCAGTTCCCAAATTATCTGCATCGCCCCCTGTAGCTCGCTCTCATCTTGATATGGATGAATGTCCGCGAAACCCGGCAACCTGCACGTCACCTCATTGATCCTGGGGTTATGTTTCATCGTACAGGATCCCAATGGATAAAACCCTGCATCAATTGAATGGTTCCATTGGCTTAGCCTGGTGTAATGTCTCACCACCTCAACCTCACTCACCTCTGGAAGATCAGGACTCTTTTCCCTAAGTTGTTTAGAATCAAACTCATCTCTAGGATCTGCCTCTTCTACCTCCAATTTAGGCAATGAGGCTCCTGATCTTCCTTCGGCACCGAGTTCGAAAATCAAAGGCTCATGATATAAAATTCCACGTGTCTCAATGGGGTTCATGCAGTTATCTCCTTCGGGGAATCTTTAAAAAGACTCTCTTCTGCCTCTCTATAATCGGATACCCGATACTACACCGAATTTACATGTGTCGTTCAAATGCTGTCACCAGTTGATCCATCTGTTCCCTGGTGTTTCTCTCTGTTACACAGACCAACAGCAGATCTTTCCACTTTTCATCAAATCTCCCAAGGGGAACACCTGGATCAACGCCATCTTTATTTCGAATCTCAAGGGTCAATTGCCGGGCGTCCCCACCGGGGGCTCGAACCACAAACTCGTTATAGTGAGCCGCCTTTGGAAATGCCATAATCCCTAAGGAATGAAGCTTTTTTCTTAAATAGCGTGAATTGCTGTAGTTGATTTTTGAAAGCCTGTGAAATCCTCTTTTTCCAAGGAGGCTCATATGTATACCAAACGCTAGTGCCATCAAGGCTTGGTTCGTACATATATTGGATGTCGCCTTTTCACGCCTTATGTGTTGCTCTCTTGTAGCCAAAGTTAACACGTAACCCCGCCGTCCGTCGGTATCTACTGTTTCTCCCACCAACCGTCCGGGCATGGAACGTTTATACTTATCCCGACAAGCCATCAAGCCAACGCCCGGACCTCCCATGTTCAACGGTCCGCAAATACCCAGCCCTTCACCGACAGCCAAATGACAACCCATGTTTCCCGGAGATTCCAGGATTCCGAGAGATGTAATTTCACCTACATTTTGGCACACCAATGCGCGTTCTTTTTCAGCTATTTCCACTACCTCTCTGACGTTCTCCACGATTCCAAAAAGATTCGGTGATTGAAGGAGCACCCCGGCTACATCCTTGCTCATCTTTTTCTTTAAAAACTCTAAATCAAGATCTCCCCCCTTCGTGAGGGGAATAACCTCCAGATCAAGATCATCTACTCCTTCGGTGAAAGTTCTACAGGTCTCAAGCGCTTCAGGATGCACCCCTTCACTTATGAGCACCTTTCTTCTACGCCGCTGAACCCTGTGCATCATAAGCACTGCTTCCGCACAAGCAGAAGCACCGTCATACAAAGATGCGTTGGCAACATCAAAGCCCAATAGCTCTGCGGTAATGGTTTGAAATTCAAACGCCCCTTGCAAGGTTCCTTGACTCACTTCCGGCTGATAGGGTGTGTATGCGGTGAAAAATTCACCCCTTGAAATGAGCATGTCCACTGTAGCCGGAACACTGTGTCGGTAAGCACCACAACCAACAAAAGAAGAACTGCACCCAAGGGCTCTATTTTTTACCGATAAAGCACCGAGTTGATCTTTTAGCGCCCCTTCATCTAGTGGCTCTGGCAAATCCAAGTCTTCTTTAACCCTCAGTTTATCAGGGATGCTTTCAAAAAGAGCGTCAATCGTTTCAACGCCTATCTTGTTCAGCATTCTTTCCAAATCATCGGTGGTGTGAGGCAAGTATCGCATGAAGTTTTTCACTCCTCGTCTGCAACATGTTTTTTGTAGGCTTCCACATCCATCAATCCACTAATTGCATCTTCTCCGCTTACTTCCACCTGAACGATCCACCCTTTCTCATAAGGGTCTTCGTTTATAACCTCAGGTGTATCTTCAAGTTCTTCATTTATTTTCACTACCTTACCGGAAACCGGACTAAAAAGATCGCTTTGAGCCTTCACCGATTCAATGGAACCAAACACCTCTCCCTTTTCCAGCTCATCTTCCTCTTGAGGAAGCCCAACATAGGTAATGTCTCCCAGCTGCTCCACAGCGTGATGGGTTATCCCGATGGTGACAATATCGCCCTCTATCTTTGCCCACTCATGATCCTCTGAATAATAAAACTTCTCTGGAAATGAACTCATGTCTTTTCTCCTCTTGAGATGGATTCAGCCCTTGAAGGTGAAGATTAGGAATTTATTATTCCCAACCTGTAAAACCCGTGCTTTTTTTCACCGTATCGCTCACTTCTTTTTATTAAGTGCTTGTGACTCTGTAATAAACAAAAACAAGGACCTTATAAATCCAGTGTGCCGGTGTACATTGATGAACGTACAGAAAACCTTTTTTGAGGAAGGATAGAACGTTGCGCCACCGGGTCAAGGGAAAAAGGGTGTTTTTTTTTATTCCGTTGCTATTATGCATAGCTGGGTTGTGATTCTACAAAAAGGGGATAAGCGTAGTTTTGAAAATGTTTGGTAAATATGAACTTCTTTCTCTTATCTCCCGTGGAGGCATGGCGGAGATCTACCACGCACGAATGACGGGCCTGTCAGGGTTCTCAAAGGACGCTGCGCTCAAAAGAATTCTCCCGGAACACAGTCGAAATGAGGAGTTTGTTCATCTCTTCGTCAACGAAGCCCGGGTAGCGGCTAAACTTCATCATGCAAATATCGTCCAGGTGTTTGATTTCGGAGATATTGACGGGGAATACTACCTTGCAATGGAGCTGGTAAACGGAACGGATCTTCGAAAATTTCTCAGGCCCTCACAGAAAAAAAATGAAGCTGTGGATATTGAGCTGGCGACATATATCATAACTCAGGTTTTTAAGGGGTTGCATTATGCACACACTGCAAAAGATGAAACCGGTGCGTCTCTTTACATCATTCACCGCGATCTGTCTCCGCACAACATTCTCCTGTCTTCCTCCGGGGAAGTAAAAATAAGTGATTTCGGCATAGCCAAGGCTGCTTTTACGACAGGAATCACTGCACAAGGTTTCGTACGAGGAAAGCTCGGCTATATGTCCCCGGAACAAGTCGCCGGCCAACCCTTGAGTCAAAAAAGCGATATCTTCTCTGTGGGCGTAATAGTTTATGAGCTTTTGATAGGCAAACGCCTCTATAAAGGAAGCCAGGGAAGAAAGATGGTGCAGCAAATAGCAAAAGCCGAACCTCCCGACCCAAAAAGCTATAGTCACCTCCCCCCGGAATTGTCATCCTTCATGTTAAGCCTTCTGGAACGAGATCCCCACCAGCGACCCAGCGCCGGTGAAGCGCTCCGATTCCTTAACTCCGCCGGCTTAAATGTTGACAAGAGCCTAATTTTGTCCGAGCTTCTATCTTCCCCCGAGCAATCCCCACAATCTCAGGTTTCATCCCAAGCAGAGAGCGCAATCATTAAAAACAAAGTGGATCCAGGGCCTTCTTTTCCACCTCAAGAGACTCCAGCGGGACCAACCTCACCAGCGAGGGTTCGGAAAAAACAAAACCTTGCTGAAATGCAAACCCTCCTTTTGGCTGGAGAAAAAACCTATAATAAATTCAAAGACAAACCCAAAAATCAACAACTTTTCGAACAAGAGACACTGCTCCTAAATCCAAACAGTGAACCCCAACCGGTAAAAGGAAACAAGGAAAACCCAAAAAACCTCGGCATACCGTTTTTTCGCCTCATTCTTTTGGGAATAACAGCAGCAGCACTTGCTTTTTTGGTTATTGTTTCCTTTCTGACTACAAATTAGCTCACAAAAAGATTTCGCTAATTGATAAATCTTCCTCTTCAAAGGGTTGCCCAAGAAGTCTATTGTGTTAGATTGCTATTCCTTATGACAAAGATTCGAAATTTCAGCATAGTTGCACACATTGACCATGGCAAATCAACCCTGGCCGATCGTCTCATTCAAATGACCGGAGAGGTCGCAGAGCGCGACTTCCGAGATCAGATCCTTGACTCCATGGACCTGGAGAGAGAACGCGGCATAACCATAAAAAGCAACACGATTACACTACCGTATAAATCACGGTCAGGCGAAGAGTTCGCATTGAACCTCATTGACACCCCCGGCCATGTGGACTTCACCTATGAAGTTTCCAGGGCGCTGGCGTCTTGTGAAGGTGTTCTTTTGCTAATCGATGCCGCTCAAGGCGTACAAGCTCAGACGCTGGCACATTTGTACGGAGCTCTCGAGCAAAATCTTGAAATTGTTCCGGTGATAAACAAAATCGACCTACCTGCAGCAGATATTCCAAGAATCAAAGAGCAAATAGAAAATGATCTTGGGCTTGATCCGGAAGATGTCGTTTGCTGCTCGGCAAAAACCGGAGAAGGCATTGCCGACGTTTTAGAGGCAGTAGTAAAAAGAATACCCCCGCCGGAAACTAAAGAAGACGCCCCTTTGTCCGCCCTGGTTTTTGACGCAAACTATGATCCCTATCGCGGAACTGTGGTGAGCTTTCGTATTTTTACAGGCTCCGTAAAAAAAGGGGATAAGTTGAGGTTCATGTGGAATAAATCTGTCTACGATGTCGAAGAGATCGGGCTCTTTAGACTTAAAAAAAGCCCTCAGCCTTGTCTGAAAGCGGGCCAGGTGGGGTATCTTGTCGCCGGAATCAAGACCATCTCTGATGTTCGTATAGGTGACACCATCACCCACAATAATAAACCTGTAGCCCAACCGTTACCTGGGTTTCAAGAAGTGAAGCCGGTGGTCTTTTCTTCTGTTTATCCAATATCCTCCGATGACTACCCCTCTCTGTGTGACGCCATCGAGCGCTATAAGCTCAATGACGCCGCGCTTATTTATCAAAAAGACAGCTCCGTTGCCCTTGGTAGAGGGTTCCGTTGTGGTTTCTTGGGGTTGCTCCATATGGAGATTTTTCAACAGCGTATGGAACGGGAACATGATCAAGCCATCATAATGACCGTCCCTAGTGTGAGCTATCGGTTTACCATGGACGACGGATCCGAGATAATTGTTGATAATCCTGCATATTATCCCGATAAAAACCATATAGTAAAATCCGAAGAACCCTATATCAGAGCCAATATAATGGTTCCTGAAAAATTCGTCGGCGCAGTGATGAACCTCAGCACCGAGCGCAGGGGCGAAAACCCAAATTTTGGATATCCTGGTGTGGGACGAGTTGAAATTTTTATCGATCTTCCCCTTGCCGAGGTGATCTTCGATTTTTATGACAAGCTGAAGAGCAGCACACAAGGATACGGCTCTTTTGATTATGAACCTATTGGTTACAGAGCAAGTGACCTCGTTAAGCTCGATATATTGGTAAACAAAGAACCTGTCGATGCCTTGGCCTTAATGGTTCACAGGGATTCGGCGCGAACTAGAGCCATTGCCATTTGCGAACGATTAAAAGAAGAAATTCCTAAACAAATGTTCAAAATTCCGATTCAAGGAGCAATCGGCGGTACAATTATCGCCAGAACTACGATCTCTGCTTTTCGCAAGGATGTTACCGCAAAGTGTTACGGAGGAGACATCTCTCGAAAACGAAAACTCCTTGAGAAACAGAAAAAAGGCAAAGCACGAATGAAAATGGTAGGACAAGTCGAAGTGCCGCAGAGCGCTTTTATCTCCGTCTTAAATACCAGCAAATAAAGTTACACCCGTGAATAAACCGGCAGGCATTTATATTCACATCCCTTTTTGTATAAAAAAATGTAGCTATTGTGATTTTTATTCGGTCTCACACCTAAACATGGTTGAAGTTTTCATTTCATCCTTGAGACAAGAGATGATGTGGATGAAATCTTCCACGCATAAATTCGATACAATCTATATCGGAGGAGGGACCCCAAGCTGTCTTCGGAAAGATAACCTGCAAAGTATTTTTAGTGCCGTTTATGAGGTTTTCGGGGATGTTCTGAAAAAGAATACAGAAATCACAATGGAGGCAAACCCTGCAGATATCACCTCCAAAACCCTCGCTCATTGGAAAGCTCTCGGCGTAAACAGAATCAGCTTGGGAGTACAAAGCTTCGATGACAACACCTTGGTTTTCTTGGGGCGCCGACACAACAGCAAATCAGCTCTTTGCGCCCTAAGCTTATCTGTTCATGGCGGTTTCCAACATGTATCTTGTGATCTCCTCTTGGGGCTTCCTCCCTCTTTATCCAAAGAAAACTCTCTTGAAATTATCGCAAAAGCAAAAAAAGAGCAGGAAATAGCCATAAATACAGGAATTGATCACCTTTCTCTTTACATACTCACTGCTTCCGGTCCGACACCACTTAACCGAATGGTTCAAAACGGCGCTGTGTCTCTCCCTGTTGAAGATTTCACCGCTCATCAGCTATTGCAGTCATCTTTGTTTTTAAAAAGCCGAGGCTTTCACCATTACGAAGTCTCCAACTTTGCGAGAGGCGTAACCACAGAAAGCCGGCACAATATGAAGTACTGGACGGGCCTGCCCTATTTGGGCTTCGGCCCCGGCGCTCATTCTTTCGACGGGTCGGGCCATCGCTGGTGGAACCTTCCCAACATTGATAAATACATTGAATCCATATCCAGAGGAGATATTCCTCCCAGAAACGAAGAGTTTCTGACAGTCAACCAGCGTCGCACCGAAAAGCTTATGCTGGGACTTAGAACTTCCAGAGGCGTTTCTCGAGAGCTCGCCTGCGCCGGTGGAGCTCATGACAGTTTGGTCACAGAACTAATTCGGCAGGGTTTTCTTTTTTCTTCCAATGATATGTTGATACCAACAGAAAAAGGCATGCTCACAGCAGATGCCATAGCATCGAAGCTGTCCTGATTAATTTTAGGGTGCGGTTCCATCCGGCAGGCAGGCCTATCCAATAGATCCCTTTGTTCGGGAAGCTGATTTTTTTGCCCCAGCCTGTTCAGCGGCGAATTTTAGTTAGAACTTGCGTGAAACTGAGCAAATGGGGAAGCGGCGGGCCTAAGATCTCCGCAGGCCGAAACCGCCGGACGTCTTGTTAGGTGCTCTTTGAAAAACCACGCCCTTTGTTTTCGACCATGTTGCACTTTTTCGGGAAACCGCGTAATCATCATTTGGTTCGATGTTGATTATCTTAAAAACTGCGTTGTTTTGAAAATCTTTGCCGACGGAAAAACCTTGGTTTTAAAACAAAGGGAACACATAACCAAAACAAAATCACATATAAAAAAGAGGCTCTCGAAATGAAAGAATTCTTTAAAAAAGAGATGATAACGGCATTGCTCATTATTGCGTTTTCCACTTTTAGCGCGTGCAGAAAACCTGAACCCGCGACCAAAAAAATACCTGATCCACAACCTCCTACGAGAGAGACTGACCAAACGGAAGAGAAATCCATGGAAGAAAAAACAAAAGAAAGAGCCAAGGCTTTCTTGGATAAATATTTTGAAAGAGCAGCGCTTCTAGAAAAAGAGCAGGCTATGGCTTACTGGAAAGCTGCCAACTCAGGCAAAAAAGAAGACTTCGCCGTTTATGAAAAAGCAGAGCTTAAACTCAAAAAACTTCGAAGCGATCCAAAGTCTTTTTCAACAATTGAAGATCTCCTGAAAAAAAAGGGCCTTCTTGATGAGCTGACAAAACGTTCGCTTGAGGTAGCCTATATATCCTTTAAAGGCAACCAACTGCCTGACGATATTTTGGGAAAGCTAGTAAAAGAGTCCACAGAGATCGGCCGCACCTTCAGTACTTTCCGCAGCAAAATAGGCAAAAAAGAATACTCAAATAATGAGCTTTTGGAGATGCTCCAAAAAGCAAAAACAACTAAAAGAAGGCGCGAAATATGGACGGCACTCAAACAGGTGGGGGACGCTGTAGGCTCCCAAATTATGGCGCTGGCTAAAATTAGAAATGAGGCGGCGAAAAAACTGGGGTATTCGAACTATTGGGAAATGAAGATCCGCCATCAAGAACATGACCCCGAACAGATCATGTCCCTTTTCGACGAACTGGAAAAACTGACCCGAAAACCTTTCGAAGACATGAAGGCGAAGATGGACAAAGAGCTGGCCCGGAAATTTCGCACATCTCCGGCAAAGCTCATGCCTTGGCATTATGACAACCCATTTTTTCAAGCGCCTCCCCCCTCTTCGAAGATAGATCCCGACATTTTTTACAAAGATAAATCAAAAGAAGAAATCGTAGCGATATCAAAGCGGTTTTTCGCTGATATCGATCTCCCGATAGAAGATATTCTTGAACGCAGCGATCTATACGAAAGAAAAGGTAAAGATCAGCATGCTTTCTGTATCGCCATCGACAGGGAGGGTGATGTCAGGATTCTTGTTAACATCAAACCAACAGCTCAATGGATGGGGACACAACTGCATGAGCTCGGACATGCTCTCTATTACAAATACATGGATTATAATCTTCCTTATAATCTTAGAGATGTAGCTCACATTTTGACAACAGAAGGGGTGGCCATGCTTTTCGGGGCGTTGGCTCTGCACCCCGATTGGCTAAAAACATATACTAAAGCCGATCCTAAAAAAGTTGAAAAAATAGCCTCTCATATTCTAGAGCAACGGCGCCGCGAACAACTCATCTTCACCAGATGGACGCTGGTAATGCTGCATTTCGAGAAAGCTCTCTATGAAAATCCGTCCATGAGCGCCGAAGCATTAAACAAACTCTGGTGGGACATGGTTGAGAAGTATCAAAAACTCAACAGACCTAAAGGCCGTAATGCCTCGGACTGGGCAGCCAAGCCCCATTTTACTATTGCACCTGTTTACTATCATAACTACATGATGGGTGAATTATACGCAGCACAGCTTCGTGCTGCACTGTCAAAAAATGTTGAAAATCCGGATGGTGCAGTAAAGATCAACTTTAACAAAGAGCTTGGCGCCTATATGAAAGAAAAGGTTTTTAAACCCAGCAGAAAAATGCAGTGGCCGGATTTTGTCGAGACATCTACAGGGGCTCCTCTCTCAGCAAAATTTTTTGCTGCAGAGTTGAAGTAAAACAATATCAAGGTTCGCACGCTCCTTGAAGGCGCCCCTACAAATCAAATTACAAGGATCAGGTCTTGAGCCCCCCGAGAAGATATACAAAAAAGCTGGCTAAAAAGCTCTCGGGGCTTAGCTCTGTTTTTAGCAAGACAGGTTACGAGTCAGGCTTCAGAAATAGCCTTACCCGCCTGGGAAAAAACTCTCTCCGTATTCTTCCCCGGGAGACTTCCCGCCTCCCTTTTGTTTTAAGCTTATTGGTAACCGGCGTTTGGGTTTTTGCAGCCGCCCCGGAGATCACTTGGTTTGACACTGGTGAGCTTGCCGGCGCAGGTTTCGGATTAGGAGTTTCACATCCTCCAGGCCAACCGCTCCACGCTCTAGGCGTGAAGCTTTTTTCTTTCATTCCGCTGGGAACCATAGGGTTTCGCAGCAACCTGTTAAGCGCTGTATGTGCAGGGTTGTCTATACTTTTTCTTGGTCGCCTGGCCAATACCTTGTGGCCAAACCGAAAAGGAGAACCGGTATTAGTGTGTGTGGTTGGGATGGTGTTGTGTTGGGCGCTCACCGAACAAGCAGTCCGCACCGAAGTCTACACGATGACTTTGTTTTTTATTCTATTATCTTATTGGTCGATTTCACCTCACTTTTCCACCCTTTCACTCCTTGATAGAGGCAACCTGGCGATCACATTGAACCTCTCTCAACAAGCTCGTGCCCGCCGTCCAGCCGATTCACAAGCTCCACAACGAAAAATTGGTGTCTATTCTATGACACGGCTGCCGCTTCGTCGCCCTTTGATCATTTCGGGCTTATCTCTCGGCCTTGCAGCTGCTGTTCATCCACTTCTGGCTTTCACCGCCGGGTTGGCGCTGGGTTTCTCAGCACTGATTCCTGTTTTTAAGAGAGGTGCGTTTCCAGCCATTGGATGGGGAATCGGTGGTTTATTTTTAGGATGCTTTGTTTGGCTTTACCTTCCTCTTTCGGCACACAGACTGACCCCCGTTCATTTAGGTGATCCAAGCTCTTTTGATGGCTTTTTATTTATGATCACAGGGAAAGCCTATTCCCAAAATATCGGCGCACCTGCTGATGATTTGTGGATTCACCTATACGGACTATTGAAAGTGATCTCTCATGTATCCGGACCTTTTCTCTTTTTTGCCGCCGGAGCTTCTCTACTTTTGTGCTGGTCAAAAAAATTGGGAGGTCGCCTTTCCATAATACTACCTGCAGCTTTACTCGTTGCAGGTCTTATTCCACCGCTGGTCATGGGAAGCTTCTTTCCCTTTAACCCTGATCTCCGGGGATATCTCTTGCCTGCTATTTGTGCTCTGTTCCTGCTCGCCACTTGGGCTGTAGTAAGTTTTCCTCAAAAAATTTTCGGGAAATCCCGCTTGAAAACCGCTACACAGGCAGTGCTGGCCTCTGCCCTGATTGTGCCCTTTGGCTTAACACATGCCGGAAAACTAACTGAAGAGAGCCGGCGAGGGCCTGAAGCTCATGATTTAACCGTAAGAGTTTCGGGTGCGGTAAAACCGGGCACTTCATTAATAGTTGCGGAAAACGATCATTTTCTTTTTTCTTTGCTCTATACAAAAGCGGCGGAAGACTGGCGACCGGATGTTGCTTTAGCTGGTTCCTGGCTCATAGGTTCAACCGCCCATTGGTATCGCCGTTTGATTAAAGATTCCTGGCCCTGGCTATTTGTCCCCGTGTTAGACGACGGAGGAAAAACTCAACACATTCGTCATCGCTTCATTTCGATGAACGCACCCCGTTTACCTGTTTATCTGGAAACACCCTTGGATTTAAAAAAACCATTCGTTCTTGAAGATTGCGGTGTTGTTTACGGTGTGCTTACCGACAAAGTAGACGGCTTTATCACTGAAAGACAAGATCTATCACTTAGGACATCGGTAAAAGAGCAGAAGACTAACGCCCAAAACCAAATCTGTAACGCTTTTGAAGAGTTCCCCCACATTTTGGAGCCGGAATCCGGTCGGATGATCCACTGTTACATATCCATGATTAGAGCTCGTTTTCTAGCATCCAGAAATGAATATGACAATGCTCTACAACAACTTAAACCCCATCTAGCAAATCCGCCACCAGCGCGATGGAAAAATGCCGATCCTTTTCTCTGCACAACATCCGAGCCTTTTGTAATGTCGGCG